>JABFWJ010000284.1 GCA_013362295.1 Thermoleophilia bacterium | reverse complement strand
GAGCTTCCGGTCGCCGCGCAGGAGCGTCACCTGTGGCGAGCGGACGCCCTCGGCGAGGTACTCGAGCGGGATATCGCGCTCCGTCGCCGGGCCGAGCAGGCTCACGCCGTCGAGCGGATCTTCGAGTGCCCCGCCGGCGAGCTCGACGAGTGTCGGCGCGAGATCGAGCAGCGACACGTTCGCCGCGACACGCCCCGCTCCGAGCCGCCGAGGCGCACGGATGATCAGCGGTACCCGGATCGACTCCTCGAAGGGCGCCATCTTGTACCAGAGGCCTCGCTCGCCGAGCATGTCGCCGTGGTCGGAGGTGAAGACGACGACGGAATCGTCCGGGAGCGCCTCGAGGATCCTTCCGACGTAGTCGTCGACGAGCGAGAGCGCGCCGTAGTAGCCGCGTCGCGCACGGAGCACCTGCTCGTCCGACACCGCGATCCGGTCCGCGCCCACCATCGCGCGCAGTCGCCGTGTCGAAGGATCGTCACCGGCCTGCGGTCGCGCAGGCAGGTCGATCGCGACGTCGTCGTAGCGGTCCCAGTACGCATGAGGAACCTCGTACGGATCGTGGGGGTGCGTGAACGACGCGACGAGCAGGAGGGGGCGCGTCACGTCGGCGAGCGCCTCCTGCGCGCGACGCACGACCTCTTCGTCGTAGTCGCTCTGGAGCGTCGCGGTGACCGGGCTCGCACGCAGCACGCTGCTCAGGTCGTGGTACCACGGTAGGCGCTCGTCGTCGGCGAGATCCCAGTCGGGGATCCAGTCGAACCCGGCGGGATAGACGTCGGTCATCGGCCGCTCTTCGAACCCATGCAGCTGGTCCGGCCCGATGAAGTGCATCTTCCCGACGAGGACCGTGCGGTAGCCCCGCAGCCGCAGGTGATGGGCGAACGTCGGGATCCCCGCCGGCAGCTCACCGGCGTTGTCGATTGCACCCGTCTGCGAGGGCAGGAGCCCCGTCATCAGCGACGCGCGCGAGGGGACGCAGAGCGGAGACGCGCAGTAGGCCCGCTCGTAGACGACCCCCTCGTCGCCGAGTCGCGCGATGTTCGGCGCGATCGCTGTCCGGTTGCTGTACGTGGGAAGCGCGCCGGCCGCGACCTGGTCCGCGACGATCAGGACGATGTGCGGCTTGTTCCCATCGTCCACAGCGTGAAATTATCGTGCACTCGATGAACTGGGAAGTGTTCGTCACATGCGCGGTCACCGGGGTCGGCGACACGACGGCGAGGAGCGATCGAGTTCCGGTGACCGCCGAGCAGATCGCCGCATCCGCCCTCGAAGCGGCGGCCGCCGGTGCGGCGATCGTGCACATCCACGTGCGCGACCCGGCAGACGGCAAGGGCTCGCGCGAGGTCGACCTCTATCGCGACGTCGTGGAGCGGATCCGCGCGTCGGACACCGATGTCGTGATCAACCTCACCGCGGGCATGGGAGGCGATCTCGTGCTCGGAGGCGACGAGGCGCCGCTCCCGTTCGACGAAGCCGCCACCGACCTCGCCGGTGCGACCGAGCGGCTCGCGCATGTCGAGGAGCTGCTGCCGGAGATCTGCACGCTCGACTGCGGCTCGATGAACTTCGCAGCCGGCGGGGACTACGTGCTCGTCAACACGCCGGGTGTGCTTCGGGCAATGGCGAAGCGTGTGCGCGACCTCGGCGTACGCCCGGAGCTCGAGGTCTTCGACAGCGGCCATCTCGTGCTCGTGAAGGACCTGATCGACGAAGGCCTCTTCGACGAGCCGGTCCTGATCCAGCTCTGTACCGGCATTCCCTACGGCGCCCCGGACGACCTGCTGACGCTCCTCGCGCTCGTCAACCAGCTGCCTTCCGGCGCGATCTTCTCGCTCTTCTCGATCGGCAGGATGCAGATCCCGTTCGTCGCGATGGCGGCGCTCGCCGGCGCGAATGTCCGCGTCGGGCTCGAGGACAACCTCTACCTGTCGCGTGGTCGGCTCGCGACGAACGGCGAGCTCGTCGAGCGCGCCGTGCACATTCTCGAGGGGATGAACGCCCGCGTGCTCGGCCCGGAGGAAGTACGCGAGAAGCTGCGGCTGCGGACGGCTGCATGACGGAAGCCGTTGGCCTCCTCGGCGGAGGCGTGATCGGCGGTGGGTGGGCGGCGCGCTTCGTCCTGAACGGCGTCGACGTCCGGCTGTACGACCCGGATCCGGACGCCGCGCGCAAGGTCGACGAGATGCTCGAGAACGCGCGGCGCGCGCTCGGCCGCCTGACCTACGCGCCGCTGCCGGCGCCGGGAGAGCTCACCTTCGTGTCGACGCCCGAGGAAGCCGCAGCCGGCGCGGGATTCATCCAGGAGAACGCGCCCGAGCGACTCGACCTCAAGCGCAAGCTGCTCGCCGCGGCGAGCAAGGTTGCGCCTCCCGAGGTCGTGATCGCGTCGTCCACCTCGGGCTTGCTGCCCTCCCAGCTGCAAGAGGGCATGGAGCATCCGGAGCGGTTGACGGTCGGGCATCCGTTCAACCCGGTCTACCTGCTGCCGCTCGTCGAGCTGTGCGGCGGCGCCCGGACGGCGCCGGAGACGATCGACCGCGCGGCCGCGCTCTACCGGAGCGTCGGCATGCATCCGCTCGTGGTGCGGCGGGAGGTCGACGGTTTCATCGCCGACCGCCTGCTCGAGGCGCTCTGGCGGGAGGCGCTGTGGCTCGTGCACGACGAGATCGCGACCGTGTCGGAGATCGACGACGCGATTCGCTACGGGCCGGGCCTGCGCTGGTCGGGCATGGGGACGTTCCTGCTCTATCGAATCGCCGGCGGCGAGGCCGGCATGCGTCACTTCATGGCGCAGTTCGGTCCCGCGCTCCAGTGGCCCTGGTCGAAGCTGACGGACGTGCCCGAGCTCACGGACGAGCTGCTCGAGCGCCTCGAGCAGCAGTCCGACGCGCAGGCGGCCGGGCGCTCGGTGCGCGAGCTCGAACGGTTGCGCGACGACTGTCTGGTCGCCGTGCTGCAAGCGCTTCGAGCCAACGGCGTCGGCGCCGGCGAGACCGTCGCGGAGTACGAGCGCACGCTCGTCGAACGCGCGCCGTCGCCGGCCCGAGACGCCTTCCGGTGGGAGACGCGCGTCCTGCCGGAGTGGGTCGACTACAACGGCCACGCGACGGAGAGCTCCTACCTGCTGATGACGAGCCATGCGACGGACGGGCTCCTGAGCTCGCTCGGGATCGACGCCGACTACCTGCGCGCCGGCGGCAGCTACTTCACCGTCGAGACGCACATCTGCCACCTCGGAGAGGCGAAGGCGGGCGATCGTTTGCACGTGACGACGCAGGTGCTCGGCGCCGACGAGAAACGCATTCACATCTTCGTGCGCATCGCCCGGGACCACACCCTCCTGGCGACGGCCGAGCAGATGCTGCTCCACGTCGACACGAAGGCAGGGCGCGCCGCGCCCGCGTCCCCAGAGGTGCTCACGCGCGTGCACGAGATCGTCGAGGCGCACGCGTCGCAACCGTGGCCCGAGCGCGCCGGCAGGCGCATCGCGCTGCGGTCGGGCGCGCCGACGTGATCGACGAGCTGATCGCACGCGCTCGGGAGTTCGCCGAGCAGGAGTTGCGGCCGGTTGCGCTCGCCTACGACGAGAGCGAGGCGTTCCCGCGCGACGAGTTGCGCCGCGCTGCCGAGCTCGGGCTCACCTGCTACGACCTGCCGGAGGAATACGGCGGCGGCGGCGTCACGGGGCTCGGCGACTCGATCCGCGTGCTCGAAGAGCTGACCTGGGGCGACAGCCCGATCGCGCTGGTGATCACGCAGGGAGGCTTCTTCGCGTGGCCCGTGCTCGCGCTCGGGACCGAGGAGCAGAAGCGGCGCTGGCTGCCCGCGCTCTGCGGGCCCGAGCCGCCCGCGGTGGCCGTCGCGATCACGGAGCCGGGGGCGGGATCCGACGCCGCCGCGATCACGACCGCAGCGGAGCGCGTCGACGGCGGCTACGTCCTGAACGGGCACAAGACGTTCATCGGCGAGGCGCACATCGCCGAGCGCGCCGTCGTCTTCGCGACGGTCGCGCCCGGCACCGGCGCCAGAGGGATCACGGCGTTCGTCGTCGAGCACGGCGACGAGGGCTTCCGGCGCGGTGAACGCCTGCCGAAGCTCGGCAGCCGGTGCTTCCCCGCCGGGGAGCTGCACTTCGAGAACTGCTTCGTCGCCGACGATCGCCGCCTCGGCGACGAGGGCCGCGGGTTCTCCGGCCTGATGTGGGTGTTCGACCGCGCGCGGGTGCAGCTCGCCGCGAACTCGCTGGGGATCGGGCGCGCGGCCCTGGAGCACGCGGTCGCGCACGCGAAGGAGCGGGAGGCATTCGGCAGGCCGATCGCCGACTATCAGGCGGTGTCGTTCCGCCTCGTCGACGCGAAGCTGAAGCTCGACCAGGCGCGCCTGCTCGCCCGGCATGCCGCGCGGCTCTGCGACGACGGACAGCGGTTCTCGACGGAGGCGGCGATGGCGAAGCTCGCCGCCTCGGAAGCGGCGATGTTCGCGACGTGGGCCGCCTGCCAGACGCTCGGCGGCTCCGGGTACATCCGCGACTCGCCGGCGCAGAAGTGGCTCCGCGACGCGAAGCTCGACGAGATCTGGGACGGCACGAGTGACATCATGCGGCTGATCGTGGCGCGGAATCTTTTTCGATGAGCAGTCTCTTCCGATGACGCTCGTCGAGACCGAGCGCGACGGCGACGTCTGCATCCTCACGCTCCGGCGCGAAGAGAAGCTGAACGCGCTCTCCGGGGAAGTCGAGCGCGACCTCGCCCTGGCGCTCGACGGCAGCGCGGTGCGCTCGAGCGCCTGCGTCGTCCTGACGGGCGCCGGCCGCGCGTTCTCGGCGGGCGCCGACATCGCTGAGTTCCGCGAGCGGACGCCGGAGGACGTGATCGCGTACTACCGCTCGACCGGCGACGTGTATGAGCGCGTGGCGGCGTTGCCGCAGCCGACGATCGCCGCGATCCACGGCTACTGCCTGGGCGGAGGGCTCGAGCTCGCGCTCGCCACCGACTTCCGCATCGCCGACGACTCGGCAGTCTTCGGGTTCCCCGAGGTCTCGCTCGGCATCCTGCCGAGCTCCGGCGGCACACACCGGCTCGTGCGGCTCGTCGGCCCGGGCCGCGCCAAGCAGCTGATGCTGACCGGCGGGCGGCTCGATGCGCCCGCCGCGCTCGCGGCAGGCCTCGTGAACGAGCTCGCGGCCGATGCGCGCGCACGGGCGCTCGAGCTCGCGCGTGAGCTGGCCGCGCTCCCGGCGCTTGCGGTGTCGCTGACGAAGCAGGCGATCGACCTGATGCCCGAGACGTCGCGCGAGGCGGGAATCCTGATCGAGCGCCTCGCGTACGGCATGCTCGCGCAGAGTGACGATGCCCGGCGGATCGCGGACGAGTGGAGCACGGGCTGACGGCGTACGAGCAGCGCATCGAGATCCGCTGGTCCGATCTCGACTCGTCGCGTCACGTCAACAACGCGGTGTATCTCCTCTACCTCGAAGAAGTGCGCACGGCGTGGCTGGCGCGCACGCTGCGCGAGCCGCAGCGGATCCACGACTTCGTGCTCGCGCGCGTCGCCGTCGACTTCAGGCGCGAGCTGACGCTCGACGACGAAGCCGTGATCGCAGGCTGCTCACTCGCGGGCGTCGGCACGTCGAGCATCCGCACGAACGAAGAAATCGCCACCGCACGCGGGGAGCTCGCTGCACAGGCCGAGGCGGTCCTCGTCGCGCGCGACGGGGAAACGGGGCGGGCGCGGCCGCTCACCGAAGCCGAGCGCTCTGCGCTCGCCTGAGCCGTGGCGACGTCTGCACTCCTGCTCGCCCTCGCCGCAGCGTTCGTCCACGCGCTCTGGAACGTGCTGCTGGCGCGAGCACGCGATGTGGAATCCGCCACCGCCGTCGCACTCGTCACGGCGGAGCTCGTGTTTGCACCGGTGACGTGGCTGACCTGGGACGCGCACCGGTCGGTCTGGCCGTTCCTCGCGGTGACCGGGCTCCTGCAGGTGACGTACTTCGCGCTGCTCGTCACGGCGTACCGCACGCTGCCGCTCTCGGTCGTCTATCCGATCGCGCGCGGCGGCGCGCCGGTGCTCGTGCTCCTGATCGGCGCGTTCGCCCTCGGAAGGACGACCACGTGGACGCAGGTCGCGGCGGTCGTGCTCGTCGTCGCCGGCATCCTGCTCGTGCGCGGCCTGCGACAAGCGGATCCGCGCGGGATCGCATTCGGCCTGTTGATCGCCACGGCGATCGCCGGGTACACCCTCGTCGACAAGAGCGGCATCCGGCACGCGGGCCCGATCACCTACCAGGAGCTGTCGATGCTCGCTCCGGCCGTCGTCTACGCGGCGGCGGTGTTGCGCATCAAGGGTGGAGGGGCGGTCCGTGCCGCGATCGGTCCCGCGTCGATGCTCGCAGGCGTGTGCACGTTCGCCGCGTATGCACTCGTGCTCGCGGCGCTGCAGCGCGCGCCCGCCGCGTCGGTTGCCGCCGTGCGCGAGACCAGCGTCGTGATCGCGGCCGTCCTCGCCGCCACCGTGCTTAAGGAGCGCGTCGGCACGGGCCGGCTCGCGGGCGCGGTGCTCGTCGCCGTGGGCGTCGGGCTGCTCGCGCTCTGAGGTGGAAGGGGGCGCCCGGCGGCGCCCCCTTCCACGGGCTCACGCGCGGCTCGCTACTTGCCGAACCACTTCTTGACCTTTGCCGCGTTCTGGCTGACCCACTTCTGGCCGGCCTTGTCCGGCTTCATGTGGTCGCCGGCGATCCACTTCGCGACTGTCTCCTGGTCGGCGTTCGACCAGCTGAACCTCTTCATAGCCGCGAACGCGGGGTTGCCGCTCGAGGCGAACTTCTTGCTGAAGACCTTCTCGATGATCGTCTTGTCGTAGGCGCAGCGGTATTTCTTGACGTCGCCGCCCGCCTTGGCGTCATCCACGCAGCCCTTGAAGCGCGGAGGCAGCTGCACCTCGGCGAGCTGGAACTCCTGGTTCAGGTACTGCGGCGTGTACCAGTAGAAGATGACCGGCTTGTGCTGCTTGTAGAGCTGGCTCCAGCGCGCGACCTGCGCGGGCTCCGCGCCGACGCTGACGAACTTGAAGTTCAGACCGAGCGCCTTGATCAGCTGCTGGTCCTTCTGCACGTACGACGGGTCGCCGCCCAGGAACATCCCCTGCGAGCCGGACTCGGGGCTCTTGAAGAGCGTCTCCTTCCCCTTCAGGCCCTTCCACGTCTTGAACTCGGGATGCTCCTTCATCAGGTACGCGGGAATGAACCAGCCGATGTGACCGACCACCCCGTTGGGGCCGCCGAAGACCACCGTCTTCTGCTTGTCGATGTACTGCTTGTACTGGTCGACGTGCTGCCAGTCCTCGAGCACCGCGTCCGTCTTCCCGTTCGCGAGCGCCTGGTAGACCGGGATCTCCGCGATCTGCGTGATGTTGACCTTGCAGCCCAGGTACTTCTCGAGCGCGGCCTTCGCGACATAGGTGTTGGCCGTCGAGCCGGCCCACGCCTGCTCGTTGAGCGTCACCGATCCGCAGCTCGCCTTCGTGCCCGCACCCGCGGTGCCGACGACCATCACCGCGGCCGCGGCGATCGCCACGCCTGCGGCGGCAACCGCCATCCAGCGCCCTCTGACCCGATCCTTCATCCGTGCCTCCTCGTGGTTGGCGTTTACGCCTGCGTCCTTGCGCGCACCCGGCCCTGGGTGACGCGGTCGAGTGTGATGCCGAGCGCGAGGATCGCGATCGACGCGACGACACCCAGCCCGAATGCATTCCGCTGCAGCCCCTGCGCGACCTCGTAGCCGAGCGCGCCGGATCCGACCAGGCCGCCGATCACGACCACGGCGAGCACCATGATGATCGCCTGGTTGACACCGAGCATGATCGCGTCACGGGCGAGCGGGATCTTCACCTTCAGCAGCACCTGCAGCCGCGTCGCACCGTACGCGGTGGCAGCCTCGACCGTCTCCGGCGAGACGCCCTCGATGCCGCGCTGCACGAGCCTGATCATCACCGGAGCCGCGTACAGCACCGACGCGACGATGCCGGGCACGCCGGACACCGGCATCAGATAGATGAACGGGATGATGTACACGAGCTGCGGGAGCGTCTGCAGCACGTCGTTGATCGGTCGCAGCGCGCGTGACACGTAGCGGTTCTCGGCCGCCCAGACGCCGAGCACGAACCCGACGATCACGGTCAGCACCGTCGCGACGAGCACCTGCGAGAACGTGTCCATCGCGTTCGTCCACTCGCCCACGAAGCCGACGACGAAGAGCATCACGAGCGCGATCAGCGCGGGGCGCAGGCCGCTGAGCAGGAACGCGATCAGGACGAGCCCGATCAGCGTGACGGGCCACGGCGTCTCGATGAAGAAGCTGCGCAACGGCTGGATGCCGTGCTGCACGATGAAGTTGCCCGTCGGGTTCGTGAGGTCCCGGAAGAGGAACGTGGAGGGGTTCTGCACGTAGTCGAGCCCGCGCTGTACGTACTGGCGGAGCCAGTCCTGGGCCGTCCAGCGCGACCAGTCGGCGCCCGCGTTCAGCACGTGTCCGAGGACCACCGTCAGCCCGACCGCCGCTGCGCACGCCGCCGTGTACGTGCGCAGCTGCCGCGACCTGTCGGCCGTCAGGTGCCGGTGCGCCGGGTCGGTGCGGTTCGCCATCGCCTCGGTCGCGCGGTCGAGCGAGATCGCCATGATCACGATCGCCGCGCCGGCGAAGATCGCCATCGCCGGGTCGGTGTAGAGGCCGTTGGTCACCGAGTCGCCGAGGCCCTGGCCTCCGATCAGGCCTGCGATCACGACCATCGAGAGAGCGAACAAGATCGTCTGGTTGACCGACAGCAGCAGCATGCGCCGCGCGAGCGGCAGCTGCACCTTCGTCAGCACCTGCCAGCGCGTCGAGCCGAGCGCCGTCGCCGCCTCGACCGTGTTCGGATGGACGCCGCGGATGCCGAGCGCGGTGATGCGGATCGCCGGTGGCACCGCGTAGATCATCGTCGTGACGACGGCCGCGCCCGGCCCGACGGAGAAGAGGATCACGACCGGCATCAGGTAGGCGAATGCCGGGATGATCTGCATCGCGTCGAGCACAGGCGTCACCGCCCTGTTGAAGCGCGACGAGCGGCCGGCCAGCACGCCGAGCGGCACTCCGACGAGGAGCGACAGCGAGACGGCGGCCAGCATGAGCGAGAAGGTCTCGACGGACTCCTCCCACAGGCCGAGGGCGGCGAAGCTCGCGAACGCGGCGAGTACTCCGAGCGCGGCCCGGCGCCCGCCGAAGCGCAGCACCAGGAGCGTCCCGAGCACGACGGTGCCCGCCCACGTCAGCCAGTGGAAGAACCTCGTCGACCACGCGACGAGGTGGTCGAGGAAGTTCGCCAGACCGTTGAACGCGCGGAAGGCGAGGTTCGGGTCGGGCACGTTGCGGTTGTCGCTCAGCCACGTCTGGAAGCGATCGAGGTGGGGCCCGACCGAGTTCCACGTCAGCGCGGCGGGCCAGTGTCCCTGGTTCCTCCAGCCGAGGAACGCGATCAGCATCGCGACGACGACGAGGACGGCCGCGCCCGACTTCCCACGCCACCACGGCGCCGGCAGCGGGTGCGGAATTCGCTGCGCGGCCTCGGCGACGGCCACGTCGCTAGTCTCCTTCGCCCGCGATCGCCGCGAGCACGGCCTGCTTGTCGACGACGCCGACGATCTTGCCCCCGTCGACCGCGCACACCGGCCGCTCGCTGTCCGAGATCAGGGGGACGGCGCGCTTGACCGTCGTGGCGACGTCGAGCTTCGGGCCGTCCTCCTCGCCCGGCTTTGCATCGCGCATGATCCAGCGCAGTGTCAGCACATGGCTGCGCGGGATGTCGCGCACGAAGTTCGCGACGTAGTCGTCCGCGGGAGACCCGACGAGCTCCTCCGGCGTGCCGAGCTGCACGACGCGGCCGTCGCGCATGATCGCGATCTGGTCGCCCAGCCTGAGCGCCTCGGGCAGGTCGTGCGTGATGAAGACCATCGTCTTGCCCGTCTCGTGCTGGAGGCGGATCACCTCGTCCTGCATGTCGCGGCGGATCAGCGGGTCGAGCGCGCTGAACGGCTCGGCGTCGAGCATCACCTTGGGGTCGACCGCAAACGCGCGCGCCAGCCCGACGCGCTGCTGCATGCCGCCCGAGAGCTCGTCGGGGAACTGGCCGGCCGCGTCCTCCAGCCCGACCAGCCGCAGCACCTCCTGCGCGCGCGCGTGGCGTTCCGACTTCGCGACGCCCTGGACCTCGAGCCCGAACGCGACGTTGTCGAGCACCGTCCGGTGCGCCAACAGCCCGAAGTGCTGGAAAACCATCGACGAGGTGTGCCGCCGCATCTGCAGGAGCTGGTCCCTGCTGGCGGCGGTGACGTCGCGGCCGTCGATCTCGACGCGGCCCGCCGTCGGCTCGATCAGCCTGATCAGCGTCCGGACGAGCGTCGACTTCCCCGAGCCCGACAGGCCCATCACGACGAACACCTCGCCGGGGTACACGTCGAACGAGACGTCCCGCACCGCCGCGACGCAGCCCGTCTTCTCGCGCAGTTCGGCGCGTGAGAGGTCGACGTCGGGCGTCCCGATCACCTTGTTCGCGTTCCGGCCGAAGATCTTCCAGATCCCCTCGGCGCGGATAAGGGGCGTGCGGCCGTTCCCGTTAGAAGAGGCCAACCGTCGCTCCGTGCTCGTCGATGTCGACGTCGAACGCCGCCGGGGTCCTGCCGAGCCCGGGCATCGTCTGCATGTCGCCGCAGAGCGCGACGATCCAGCCGGCGCCCGTATAGGCGCGCAGGTCGCGGACGCCGACGGTGAAGCCCGTGGGTGCGTTGGCGAGCGACGGATCGTGGGAGAGAGACAGGTGGGTCTTCGCCATGCAGATCGGCAGGGTGTCGAGCCCGGCCTTGTTGAACATCTGAATCTTTGCGCGTGCGGCGGGCTGAAGGAAGACCCCGTCGGCTCCGTAGGCGCGTTTTGCAATCGCCTCGATCTTGTCCTCGATCGGCGCCTCGAGCGGGTACAGGTAGTCGAACGACGCGGATTCGTCGGCCGCGGCCACTGCCGCCTCGGCCAGCGCTGCCGCCCCGGCGCCGCCCTGGCTGAACCCGTCGTTCACCTCGGCGGCGTACGCGCCGTGCTCCAGGGCGATCCGCCGGACGAGGTCGATCTCGTCGTCGGTGTCGCCGGGGAAGCGGTTGACGGCGACGACGGCGTTCAGCCCGAACTCACGCACGATGCCGAGGTGGCGGGCCAGGTTCGCGCTGCCGATCTCGATCGCCTCGGGGCCGCCCTCCGGATCCTTGGCGTGGTGCTTGAGCGCCTTGACGGTCGCGACGAGCACGACGGCGTCGGGCCGCAGGTTCCCGAGCCGGCAGACGATGTCGAAGAACTTCTCCATGCCCATGTCGGAGCCGAAGCCGCTCTCGGTGACGACGTAATCGGCGATCTTGAGCGCGACACGGTCGGCGACGACCGAGTTGTTGCCGTGCGCGATGTTGGCGAAGGGCCCACAGTGCACGAACGCCGGCTGCCCCTCGAGCGTCTGGACGAGGTTCGGCTTGATCGTCTCCTTGAGCAGCACCGTCATCGCGCCGGCGGCCTGCAGCTGCTCGGCCGTCACCGGCTCGCCGTCGTACGTGTTCCCGACGGTGATCGCGCCTAGCCGGCGACGCAGATCGCGCAGGTCGGCCGCCACGGCCGCGATCGCCATCACCTCCGAGGCCGCGGTGATGTCGAAGCCCGTCTGGCGTGTGTAGCCGTTCGCCTTGCCGCCGAGCCCGACCGCGACGTCGCGCAGCGCGCGGTCGTTGATGTCGACGCAGCGGCGCCAGCTGATTGTCAGCGGGTCGATCCCGAGCACGTTGCCGTGCAGCAGATGCGCTTCGAGCATCGCGGCCAGCAGGTTGTTCGCGGCGCCGATCGCGTGGATGTCGCCGGTGAAGTGCAGGTTCAGATCCTCCATCGGCACGACCTGCGTGTAGCCGCCGCCGGCCGCACCGCCCTTGATGCCGAAGACGGGGCCGAGCGACGCCTCGCGCAGGCACAGAGCAACGCTCTTGCCGACATGGCCGAGCCCTTGTGTCAACGACACGGACGTCGTCGTCTTGCCCTCGCCGGCGCGCGTCGGCGTGATGGCGGTGACGTCGATCAGCTTGCCGTCAGGCTTGTCCGCAAGCCGCTCGAGCACAGAGAGGTCGACCTTCGCCTTGTAGCGCCCGTAGGTCTCGACCTCCTCCTCGAGCAGCCCGGCGGCCCTCGCGATCTCCGTGATCGGGCGAAGCCGTGCCTCCTGAGCGATCCGGAGTGACGAGGGCATCGTCGTATCCAAATTCGTCCTTTCGGTCGATTGGTCGACGCGCAGGATACGACTAATATATCTGTGTGGCTAGGGCAGGTCCTGCGCGGCTCCTTGCCCCCGCCGGGGGCGAAGCGGCGTCTCTTGCGGATCAGGCCTACTACGCGATCCGGGAGCTGATCGTCACGCTCCAGTTCGCACCCGGCGATCCGATCAGCGAGCGCGACCTGACAGAGCGGCTGCGCATCGGCCGGACGCCGATCCGGGAGGCGCTCAGGCAGCTCGCGCAGGAGAAGCTCGTCGAGGTCTTTCCCCGCCGCGGCATGTTCGTGACGGGCGTCGACGTCCGCGACCTGGCGCGCCTGTGCGAGGTGCGCCGCGTCCTCGAGCCCGAGGCGGCGCGCCTGGCTGCGGAGCGGGCGACCCAGGAGGACCTGACCGAAATAGCAGGGCTTTTGGAAGAGCTCGAGGCCGGCCGACGGCGGAGCGACCGCGCCCTCATCGACCTCGACGAGCGGATTCACCGGACGATCTACCGCACCTCGCACAACCACTTCCTCGAGGAGACCCTCGAGGAGTACTACGCCCTTGCGCTCAGGATCTGGATGATGGCGCTCGAATTCACGACAGAGCTTCGCGACGCGGTGGAAGAGCACCACCCGCTGCTCGACGCGATCGCCCGCGGCAACGTCCTACGGGCCGGCGACCTGATGCGCGCACACGTCGAGCACTTCGAAGACACGATGCGTCAGGTGCTTCTGCTCCGCTAGGTGCCTCTGCTCCGCATACGTGATATATCAGTCGTATGGCAGACGCATCCTCGTTGCCGACCAGCGCCCGGGCAGTGGTCGTCGGGGCCGGAATCGTCGGCAACAGCCTGGTTTCGCACCTCGCCGAGCTCGGCTGGACCGAGCTCGTCCTGCTCGACAAGGGACCGCTGCCGAATCCGGGCGGCTCGACGGGCCACGCCTCGAACTTCATCTTCCCCGTCGACCACTCGAAGGAGATGACGCAGCTCACGCTCGAGTCGGTGCGGCAGTACCAGGAGGCGGGCGTCTTCACGCAGAGCGGGGGCATCGAGGTCGCGCGCACCGAGGAGCGCATGCAGGAGCTCAGGCGCCGCGTTGCGTCGGCGAAGGCGTGGGGGATCGACGACGTGTCGATCTTGACGCCGGCCGAGGTCAAGGAGCTCGTGCCCTACATCGACGAGTCCGTGATCCTCGGCGGCTTCTACTCGCCGACGGTCGGCATCGTGGACTCGCTGCGCTTCGGCACGATTGCGCGCGAGCGCGCGCAGGCCAAGGGCGCGTTGTCGGTGTTCGCGAACACCGAGGTGGTCGGCATCGACGTCGAGCGCGGCCGCGTGACGGGAATCAAGACGTCGCGCGGCGACATCGAGACCGACACGATCGTCGTCTGCTGCGGCGTGTGGAGCCCGAGGATCGCGCGCATGGCGGGGGCGTCGATCCCCCTGACGCCCGCGGTTCACCAGATGATCGACGTTGGGCCGGTTCCGCACTTCAAGGACACGAAAGGCGTGATCGAGTTCCCGATCGTGCGCGACATGGACACGAACATGTACGAGCGCCAGGACGGGAGCGGGCTGGAGATCGGCTCGTACGCCCACCGTCCGATCCTGCACGACCCCGAGGACATTCCCTCCAACGAGGAAGCCGCGCTCTCGCCGACCGAGTTTCCGTTCACGGAGAAGGACTTCGCGCAGCAGATGGAGGACGCACTCGAGTTGATCCCCGACGTCCTGAACGACGAGTCCGTCGGCATCAAGTACGCGATCAACGGCCTGCTGTCCCTGACCGCCGACGGGTTGCCGCTACTCGGCGAGACCCCCGAGGTCAAGGGATTGTGGTCGGCGGCCGCCGTCTGGGTGAAGGAGGGGCCGGGCGTCGGCAAGTCGGTCGCCGAGTGGATGACGCACGGCGAGTCGGAGATCGATCTGCAGTCCTCCGACATCGCGCGCTTCTACGAGCACCAGCGCGCGCGGCAGCATGTGCGGGCGCGCGCGGCCGAAGGCTTCAACAAGACCTACGGGATTGTCCATCCCGCCGAGCAGTGGGAATCCAACCGAAACGTCCGCCTCTCGCCGTTCCACGCACGCGAGCGGGAGCTTGGTGCCGTCTTCTTCGAGGCGGCCGGCTGGGAGCGGCCGCACTGGTACGAGTCGAACGCCGCCCTGCTGGAGGAGTACGGTGAGCGGATCAACCGCCGGGAGGCGGAATGGGAGTCGCGCTGGTGGTCGCCGATCATCAATGCCGAACACCTCGCCATGCGCGACCGCGCCGCGATGTTCGACCTGACCGCGTTCTGCATCTTCGACGTGACCGGCCCGGGCGCGCTCGACGTCGTCCAGCACGTCTCGATGCGGCAGATGAACGTGGCGAACGGCAAGGTCGTCTACACACCTGTCCTCTCGCCGAGCGGGACGTTCAAGAGCGATCTCACCGTGATGAAGCTCGGCGACGAGCATTTCCGCGTCGTCACCGGCGGCGCACACGGGATGGCCGACCTGAAGTGGTACGCCGACCACCTGCCCGAGGACGGCAGCGCGCAGATCACCGACCTGACGTCGGCATACACGACGCTCGGCCTCTGGGGGCCGCGCGCGCGCGACATCCTGGTGGGTCTCTCCTCGGATGACCTCTCGCACGAGGGATTTCCGTTCGCCTCGTGCCGGACGATCGAGCTCGACTCGCTGCGCGTGCTCGCGTCGCGGATCTCGTACGTCGGCGAGCTGGGCTGGGAGCTCTACGTGCCGATCGAGCAGGGAGCCCGGCTTTGGGATCTCGTGTGGGAGGCGGGCGAGCCGCACGGCGTGGTACCGGCCGGCATCGGCGTCTACGGCACGACCGGCCGGCTCGAGAAGTGCTATCGCGCGTTCGGCTTCGAGCTCGACGCGGACTTCGACGTCGTCGAGGCGGGGATGGCGTGGGGCAGGGTGAAGACGCCCGATTTCGTCGGCAAGGCTGCCCATGTCAAACACCGCGAGCAGGACCCGGTCGCCGCGCTGTGCACGCTCACCGTGGACGACCACTCGTCCAAGAACGGCGCCAAGCGGTACATGCTCGGCCGTGAGCCGGTGCTCTCGAAGCAGGGCGAGCCGCTGGTCGATGCGCACGGCCGGCGTTCGTATGTGACGAGCGCGGGTGCCGGCCCCTCGATCGGGAAACACATCTTGCTCAGCTATCTCCCGCCCGAGCACGCGAAGGTCGGCGAGGAGCTGCTCGTCGAGTATCTCGGCGAGCAGTATCCCGTGACGGTTGCGACGAACGACTCGACGCCGGTGTTCGACCCCGAGAATGCGAGGGTGCGGTCATGAGGATCCTCGTCGCCGTCAAGCGCGTTCCGATCACGGGCGGGAAGATGGTGCTCTCCGAGGACGCGCAGTCGATTCAGACGCGCCACCTCGGCTTCACGATCTCGCCGCACGAGGAGTGCGGCGTCGAGGAGGCGGTGCGGATCGTCGAGGCGCAAGGCGGGGAGGTCGTCGTGATCACGCTCGGCCCTGCGGAGGCGGAGGACCAGCTGCGCGAGTGCATGGCGCTCGGCGCCGACCGCGCGATCCACCTGGTGAGCGACGAGGAGTGGGACGCGCAGGCGACCGCGTCGGCGTTGCTGGACGCCATCCGAAGCGAAGAGCCGTTCGACCTGATCGTGTTCGGCAACGAGTCCGCCGACGCGGGGAACTACCAGGTCGGGATCCGGATCGCCTACGCGCTCGGCCTGCCCGTGGTCACCGGCCTCAAGGGGCTGACCGTGGCCGACGGCCGGGCGCGCTGCGAGCAGGAGGTAGCCGGCGGGCGCGACGTCTACGACGTGCCCCTGCCCGCGGTCGTGACGGTGAAAGAGGGCCTCAACCTCCCGCGCTACCCGTCGGTGCCTGCGAAGCTGCGCGCGAACCGCAAGCCGGTCGACGCGCGCCCGGTCGAGCGCGCGGCTCCGAAGCTCGAGAAGCTGCGGCTCGTCGTGCCGGAGGGCCAGGGCAAGCAGGCAGAGATCCTCGGCCATGGTCCGGACGCCGCGCCGGCCGTCGTCGAGGTGATGCAGAAGCTGGGGGTCGCGTGACCGTCCTCGTCTTCGTCGAGCCGGACGACGAGCTCTCGCTCCAGGCGGTGACGCTCGCACGCTCGCTCGACGGCGAGGTGCACGGCCTGTCGATCGGCCCCGCGCAGGCACCCGTCGACGTGCTGCACGTGGCCGAGATCGAGGGAACGTACGCGCCCGCCGCAAGCGCCGCGGCGCTCGTGCAGCTGATCGAGCAGCTCGCTCCGACCGCGGTCGTCGCGCCCGGCTCCGACCGCGGCAACGAAGTGCTGGCGCACGCCGCTGCGCGCCTCGACTTGCCGATGGCCGCGAACGTCACCGACGTCCGGGGCGACGACGTGACGCGCCAGCGCTGGGGCGGCACCTTGCTCGAGGAAGCCCGGGTGCACGCCGAGCTCAAGCTCCTGAGCGCAGCGCCGTTTGCCTTCCCGGTCGGCAGCGCCTCCGCGCCGGGCCGGGTCGAGACGTTTGTCCCGGACCTGACCGGCGCCGATACGGCCGTGCGCGTCGTCGAGACCGTGGGTGCGAGCACCGGCGGCGTCGCGCTCGCCGACGCGAAAGTGGTCGTCTCGGGCGGGCGCGGCGTCGGGTCGAGCGAGGGCTTCGCGATCCTCGAAGAGCTCGCCGCACTGCTCGAAGGCGCGGTCGGCTGCTCACGTGTCGTCACGAGCGCGGGGTGGCGGCCGCACACCGACCAGGTCGGACAGACCGGGACGAAAGTGTCCCCGGACCTCTACATCGCGTGCGGGATCAGCGGTGCGACGCAGCACATCGCCGGTTGCAAGGGCGCCAAGAAGCTGCTCGCGATCAACGACGATCCCGAGGCGACGATCTTCAGCCACGCGGACTACGCGGTGATCGGGAACCTGCACGAGATCGTCCCCGCGATCACCGCGGAGCTCAGGAAGGCGCGAGGGGGATAGCGACCCTCGCCGGCGCCCTCGCGCTCGGGGCGGCGCTCGCCGTCGCCGGCGCGCTCTTCGCGCGCCGCGCGCTGTTCCTGACCCGTCTCGTCCGCGCGGCGAAGCCCACGGCGCGCTCGGACGACCTGCCGGGCCGCGTCCGCAACGAGGCGGTCGTCGTGCTCGGTCAGAAGAAGCTCTTTCAGCGACTGCTCCCGGGACTCATGCACGCGCTGATCTTCTGGGGCTTCCTCGTGCTCTTCCCGACGATCGTGATGGCGATGGTCGCGGCCGTGAACCGCGACTGGTCGATTCCGTGGCTCGGCGCGCAGGGATGGTTCATGGCACTCGTCGACCTGTTCGTGCTCGCGGTGCTCACCGGTGTGGTGCTGGCCGTCTGGATTCGCAAGGTCGTGCGGCCGAGGCGCTTCGACGGCTCGCATCTCGGCGAGGCCGACGTGATCCTCGGGATGATCGCGCTCGTCGTCCTGACGCTCCTCGGCTGGCACGCGTCGCGGATCGCCGCCGGTCTGAACGAGTGGCCGGCGCGTGCGTCGTTCCTCTCCAACTGGGTGTCCGGCGCGGTCCCGGCCCCGCGCGTCTCGGAACGCATCTTCGACTGGGCGCACGTGTGCGTGATCCTCTCCTTCCTCGTCTATCTGCCGTACTCGAAGCATCTGCACATCGCGACAGCGGCGATCAACGTGTTCTTCTCCCGCACACGCCGCGCAGGCCGGCTCGAGCCGCTGCGCTTCGACGTTCCCGAGGAGGAGATGCGGCTCGGCGTGAACACGATCGGCGACCTGACGTGGAAGGAGATGGTCGACTCCTTCTCGTGCACCGAGTGCGGCCGCTGCCAGGACGTCTGCCCGGCGTACGCAACGGGCAAGCTGCTCTCGCCGAAGCTCGTGATCATGGGGATCCGCGACCAGGTCTTCGCCGAAGGCCCCGGCCTGCTTGCGGGAGGCGAGCTGTCGCCGATCGTCGGCAACGGCGTGCCGGAGGAGATGGTGTGGGACTGCGTGACGTGCGGCGCGTGCGTACACGAGTGCCCTGTCTCGATCGAGCACATCGACCACATCGTCGACCTGCGGCGCGACCTCGTGATGATGCAGTCGAGCTTCCCGCAGGAGTCCGAGTCGATGCTGCGCGACGTCGAACGCGTCGGCAACCCGTGGGGAAAGCCGCAGGGCGACCGGGCCTCGTGGGCGGAGGGCCTCGGGGTGCGCGTGCTCGAGGAAGGCGACGAACCGCCGGACGTCCTCTACTGGGTCGGGTGTGCTGCGGCCTACGACGAGCGTGCCCGCAAGGCGGCGGAGTCGACGGCGAAGCTGCTGCAGAAGGCCGGCGTCGACTTCGCGATCCTCGGCGCGCGCGAGGCGTGCACCGGCGACCCGGCCCGGCGCATGGGAAACGAGTACGTGTTCCAGTCGTACGCGGAGCAGAACGTCGCGACGCTGAACGAGGCGCGCGTGACGAGGATCGTCGCCAGCTGCCCGCACTGCCTCAACTCGCTCGGTACGGAATATCCCGATTTCGGTGGGCGCTACGAGGTGCTGCACCACACGCAGCTGCTGGCCGAGCTCCTACGGGAGGGAAAGCTCGAGACGACTGCGGGCGAACATGAGATCACCTACCACGACTCCTGTTATCTCGCACGCCACAACGACGTGCGCGACGAGCCCCGCGAGCTCGTGGCCGCGGTCGGGAGACCGGTCGAGATGCCTCGGAACCGCAAGCGGACATTCTGTTGCGGTGCCGGCGGTGCGCACATGTGGATGGAAGAGCGCGGCACGCCGATCAACGAGGAGCGCGTCCGCGAGGCGGCGGACACCGGCGCGGAGACGCTGGCCGTCGCGTGCCCCTTCTGCACGGTCATGCTCGACGACGGCGTGCGGTCGATGGGCAAGCAGCTGCGCGTCGTCGACGTCTCGACGCTGCTCGTCGAATCGCTCGAGGATTAGGCGTCCAGCGTCTCGCGCACCTTCGCGGCGAGCTCGCCGAGGGCGAAGGGCTTCTGCAGGAACGCGACGTCCGCATCGAGGACGCCGCGGTCCATGATCGCGGCGCTCGTGTAGCCGGAGACGTACATGATCTTCGGCTTGTTCACCCGCTGGGAAAACGCCTCGGCCAGCTGGCGGCCGTTCAGCTTCGGCATCACGACGTCCGTGATCAGGAGGTCGTAGTCGGCCCCGCCGGCCGACAGCGCCAGCGCTTCTTCCGGATCGCCCGTGCTCGTCACCGTGTAGCCCTGGCCCTCGAGCATCTCGGTGACCAGCTCGCGCACGATCTGTTCGTCTTCGACGAGCAGCAGGCTCTCGGCCCCGCGGCTCGGACGAACAGGCCGCGGCCTCGGCGCGTCCGGCAGTGCGTCGGTTCTCGGCAGGTAGACGTTGAAGACGGCGCCTTCGCCCGGCTCGCTGTAGACGGACATGTGGCCGCTGGACTGCTTGACGATGCCGAACACCATCGACAGGCCGAGCCCCGTCCCGGCGCCGACGCCCTTCGTGGTGAAGAACGGTTCGAAGAGCTTGCCCTTCGCCTCCTCGGAGATCCCGATCCCGGTGTCCGTGACCGAGAGGCGGACATACGGGCCGGGTTCGGCCTCGAACAGGGTCCCGGCGGAGCGGTCGTCGAGCTCGACGTTCGCCGTCTCGATCGTCAGCGTGCCCCCGTCCGGCATCGCGTCGCGGGCGTTGACCGCGAGGTTCAGGATGACCTGGCCGAGCTGACTGGCATCCGCGGTCACCGCGCCGAGGTTCGGGCCGAGCGAGGTGATGATTCGGATGTCCTCGCCGATCAGCGGGCGCAACAGCTTCTCCGCGTCCGTCACCACCGCGTTCACGTCGACGGGTCGCAGCTGCAAGTTCTGACGGCGGCTGAACGCGAGCAGATGGTGGGTCAGCTCGCTCGCGCGCTCGGCGGCGTACAGGACGGAGTCGAGGTTGCCGGTGATCTCCGGGTCGTCGCTCTTCTGACGCGCGAGATCCGCAAAGCCGCTGATCGCCATCAGGAGATTGTTGAAGTCGTGCGCGACGCCGCCGGCGAGCTGCCCGACCGCCTCCATCTTGTTCGACTGGATCAGCTGCTCCTCGGTGCGCCGTCGTTCGGCCAGCTCGTGGTCGACCGCGGCGATCAGCGAGTTGACGTCTTCGGCGAGTGCCGCGACCTCCTTCGGTCCGCGCGCGGGAACGGGCTGCGGCTGTGGTTGCCCGCTCGTCTCACGCAGTGCCAGCCCGAGGCGGCGGATCGGCGACACGACGGCGCGGTAGATCAGGCAGGCTCCGGCAACCGCCGCGGCCAGTCCTGCGAGGAGGATCAGCAGCTGGCGGCGCTTCAGGCGGCTGTCGGACGCGAGCGCGGCGGACTTCAGCTCGCCGGCCTCCAATCGCCACGGGGTGTCGGGGACGGCCGACCCCGCATAGAAGCGGCGGTCGCCGTCGACGTCCGGCCTCTCGACCTCGCCGCCTGGGCCCGCGAACGCCGTGCCGGAGAGCGTCGAGTCGATCCAGCGCTGCGGAGCGATCGAGCGGGCGACGACCAGGTGACCGGCCTGCGTCGTGATCAGGAACTCGACCGGCCGGCCGCCGCCGTACAGCGCGACCAGCGCCGGCGCCATCTTCGCGAGGTCTCCGAAGGCTGCGACCACGCCGCGCCCTCCGGGGATCGGAGCGGCGGCGATCACCGCGCTCTCGCCGGTGAGCGCGTCCTTCGCCGGGGCGACGAATATCTGGCGGTGCAACGCCTGCGTCAGCCACGTGCTCCCGGCGTACGGTTTCGGACCGTCACCTCGCCTGGCGGCGCGCGACGAGCAGGCGACGCTCCCATCTGCGCGCACGACGTCGAGGTGGCTCGCGTCCGGGCCGCCGATGCCGAGGAAGCTGAGGGTGCAGCCCTTCGGGTGCGCGATCGCCTGCGCGACGCCGGGGTTGACGGCGAGCTGCGCCACGGTCGAGCGCGTGGTCCGGAGGAAGTCGGCGAGCTGCCCCGCCGCGGTCTTGGCGGCGAACGACGCGTTCTTCTCCGCGGCCAACCGTGCATCGTGGTCGGTCTGTGCGTCGACGTAGACCGCAGCGCTGGCCGCGGCGACCACGAGCACGGCGATGAGTGCGCTGAAGTACGCCCGTAGCGGCCATCTGTGTTGATGCGCCCGCACACAAACAGCATCGTTCGGCGCGTCCCGCGGGTGAATCACCGGTTCGCGTCAGGGTTCCTGACCCGTTCGGGGGAGTAGAAATCCCCATACGTGCTCGTCGGGCTCGGTCATGTCGATCTCGTCTGCCGCGATCTGGAGCGCTCGCTTGCGTTCTATGCCTCCGTGCTCGGCCCGCTCGGCCTGCAGCCGCCGGTGCTGTTCGAGGGCGAGCGCGGCGAGCAGATCCACTACCTCCGCTTCCCGACGGCCGGGTCGGGCTCGCTCGGGCTCCGGCAGGCGCAGGAGAAGCAGGCCTTCGAGCTGTACGCACCCGGCCTGCACCACCTCGCGTTCAGGGTCGAATCCGAGGCGGACGTCGAGGCGGCGCACGCCGCGGCGGTCGACGCCGGCGCAGAAGTCCTGCACGCGCCACGCCGCTGGCCGGAGTACCACCCGACCTACTTCGCGACCTTCTTCCT
This sequence comes from Thermoleophilia bacterium, assembly GCA_013362295.1. Lineage (GTDB taxonomy): Bacteria > Actinomycetota > Thermoleophilia > Gaiellales > Gaiellaceae > PALSA-600. Next base: position 1,430 of record JABFWJ010000284.1, on the reverse strand, counting down.
CGATCCGGACGGCTTCCGCGTCGAGGTCGCCTCGCGCGGTGACGCGCGATTGGTCTAAGAACTGATTTCAGAAAGAACCAGGCCAAATCGACGGCGACGGCATAGAGAATGCTCGCCGTGGAGGAGACGCGGCTGGGCGACCTTGTCGAGGACTTCTACCGCGCCTTCCTTGCTGCGGATCGCGAGGCGCTCGCCAAGGTCGTCGCTCCGGAGGCGGCGTGGGTCGTGCGGCTCGACACCGCTCTTACCGGAGCACACGGGCCCAGACGGCATCGCAGCCCTGCGACGCCGCATCGATGAACTCACCGCCGGAACATGGCGTCCGCTCCGAGAGGACAGCTTCGACATCGCGGCGAGTCAGTGGCACGCCGTGATCATGGATCGCTTCCTCGCGGAGCGCGGAGACCGCCGCCTCGACTCGCACGAGGCCGTCGTCGTGGCCGTTGCAGACGGCCGCATCACGCGGCTCTTCCATTACCTCCATGACCCGGCTGCGTTCGGGTTCTTCTGGTCACGCTGAAGGTGCACCCGGGCGGCGCCTGGGTTGCCGCTACGGCTCGCCAGACACGGCAGGGACCCGCCGAGCTCCGCGTCGGCTCGGGCGTGACGTGCTGGCGCCGCCTCGACCAATGGCAGCGGGCGGGGGTCTGGGAGCGACTGCACTCGCTCTTGCTCGCGCGGCTGCGGGTGGCAGGGGAGCCGGGACGGCCCCTGTCGACCGGGCTCGGGCCCGTCGCGGAGCCGAACCGCAACGACGTCACCCAGCTGATCCCGCTCCCCGGCGGCTCAGGAGCTCAATTTGGAATGAGTTCTGAGCGCGTCGCCGACTTGACAACGTGGAACAGATGTTCCACCATATGGGAGGCATGCCCGCCGAATCCGGGACCCAGGCGATCGACCGCGCCGCCGCGCTCCTCGTCGGCGTCGTCGAGTCTCAGCGCCCCGTCAGCGTGGGGGAGCTCTCGCAGCGGTCCGGATTGCCGAAGTCCACCACCTCGCGCCTCGTCGGCGCGCTCGAGCGCCGCGGCCTCGTCCAGCGCTCCGGCGACCGGCGGGTCGCGCCCGGCCCGGTGCTGCTGCGGTTCGCGCATCGCGATGCCGGCGAGAGCCTCGCCGAGCTCGCGGCGCCCGCGCTGAAGGCGCTGGCCGATCTCTCGGGTGAGACGATCAACCTCGGCGTGCCGACGCCGCTCGGCGTCGAGCATCTTGCGCAGGAGGACTCGAGGCACTTCGTCGGCGGGACGAACTGGGTCGGCCGGCGCGTTCCGTACGAGAGCACGGCGAACGGCAAGGTGCTGAAGGCGTTCACCACTCGCGGGCGCGAAGGCGCCGCGATCCGCGAGCGCGGATACGCGGTCGCCGTCGACGAGCTCGAGCACGGGCTGGCCGCACTCGCCGCACCGATTCTCGGCCCCGACGGCGACGCCGTC
>JABFWJ010000452.1 GCA_013362295.1 Thermoleophilia bacterium | reverse complement strand
GACGCAGGTGCTGCGCCCGGCCGTGCCGGCGCACCGCCGTCGCAATCGGGCGTGGCTCCTGCCGCTCGTCGTGGCGCTGCTCGGGGCCGGCGTCGCGCTCGCGCTCGTCGTGACGCGGACGGGAAACGACAAGGCGCCGACGACGAGCCCGCTGCCCGCCCTCAGCATCCCGAGCGTTCCGGCCGCGGCCAGAACGCACCCGACAACCGTCGCGCCGACGACGGCCGCGGCACCGACGACCACGACCGCGCCGACGACGACGGCCGCCCCGACGACCACCCACCGCGTGACCACGGCGCCGCTCCCGCCGACCCCGCCGACGGTTCTCCCCACGACGACGGTCGCGCCGCCGCCGACCACGACCGTCCTGCCGACAACGACCGTCCTCCCGACGACGACCGACACGACGCCCACGACGGTCACGCTGCCGACCCCGTGAGGGCGCTCTACTTCGGCACGTATGACCGCGACCATCCGCGGAACGTCAACGCGATCGCCGCGCTGCGCGCGGCCGGCGTCGAAGTCGTCGAGCGGCAGGTGCCGGTGCGTCGCGGGGGATGGCGCGGCGCCCTGGGCGTGCTCGGGGTGGAGACCCGGCTGAGCGCCCCTCAGGGCCGCGACTTCGACGTCGTCATCGTCGGCTACCCGGGCCATTTCGACGTGCCCCGCGCCCGGCGGGTGGCGCGCAACCACCGGCTCGTCTTCGACGCGGTCCTGTCGCTCGAGGACGAGCTCGTCGAGGTCAGAAGCAGGTTCCGCGCACGCTCCGCCGCAGCGACCGTCCTGCGCGCGGTCGATGCGCGCGCCTTGCGATTGCCCGACCTCGTCGTCTGCGGCACGCAGGCGGAGGCCGCGTACCTCGAGGAGCTCGGCGCAGGAACGACCGCGGTGATCTTTCTCGGCTCCGACGAGGATGTGTTCTGCGAGACGTGGGCGCCGGCCTACCCGTTCTCCGCGCTCCACGTCGCCGACCGCTCGCACGAGGTCGTGGAGGCCGCGGCGGAGCTCGTCCCCGAGGTGCCGGTCCGGATCGTAGACGCGTCCGAGCTCGCCGCGCACGATCGCGGCCTCGCTTTTGCGCATGCGGGAATCGTCCTCGGCGGCTTTCGCGAGTCGCGCGCGATCCCCGCGGCGGTCTTCGACGCGCTCGCGACCGGAGCGCCGGTCGTCACGGCCGACACAGCCGCGGCGCGGGAGTTGCTCGACGACGACTCCGCGGTCCTCGTCCCGCCTGAAGATGCGGGGGCGGTCGCCGCCGCCGTGCGATCGCTCGCAACGGACGAGGAGCGTCGCCGCTCGATCGCCGCGCGCGGGAAGCAGGTGTACGCGGAACGTGCGAGCCGCCACGTGCTCGGCGAGCGGTGGCGCGCCGCGCTACACGGGGATGCGTTGCGGGAGTAGGTAGGCGCAGAGCACGAGCGTGAGCACGATCGCCGCGTCGTCCTCGTCGTAGGCGGCCAGCGTCAGCGGCCAGAGGACGTACCACGCGATCAGGTACGGCAGCGCCGGCAGCAGGAGCGCGAACGCGAGCGCGAGCCGCGCACGCCCGCGCGCCGCCGACCGCAGGAGCCACGCGTAGGCGAGCGCATATGCAGCCGCGAAGACCCACCAGGGCAACCCGGTGCGACGCGGCAGCGCATACGACGTCTCGCGGGCCGCGTCACGCGCGAGTGGGAGGAGCGCGCCGACCCAGTGCAGGCGCCACAGCGCCGTCGCGAGCGCAAGCGTCAGCAGCGTCGTGAGCGCGAAGCCGGTGTGGTCGATTCGCCTGCCCGTCGCCCGTGCTTCCAGTGCGCGCAGGGGCAGGAGCACGAGCGGGACCCACTTCACGAGCACGGCAAGTGACCACGATGCGCCGGCCCAGCGCGGGCGGCCGCGGTCGCCGAGTGCCAACGCCGCCGCCACGAAGGCCGCCATCAGCGCGTCGTTGTGCCCGCCGCCGGCGAAGTGCACCGCGACGACCGGATTCCAGCCGACGAGCGCTGCCGGGAAGGCGCGCCTCCGGGCGACGAGCCAGGTCGCGGCCAGGACGCAGAGCGCCGCGGCCGCCTTGAACGCCCAGGCCGCCGCATCGGCCGACGCCGTCAGCGCAACGGGCTTCGAGACCAGCGAGAACGCCGGCCCGTACACGGACGTCTCGTGGAGATAGGCCGCACCCGCATGCGGCGCGGACACGGGATCCTCCGACGGCGTCTGCGTGTACGGATCGTGCAGGCGCGCGTAGCTCCAGTACGTCCACGCATCCGTCGAGATCAAGAGCGGCGCAGCGAGCGGCGCGCACTGGATCGCGCACGCGAGCGCGAACACGACGGCGAATGATCCCCCGCGGCGAACGAGCACCAGCCCGAAGGCGTACGCGGCGAACGCCGCCGCAAGGAGGACGACGAAGAGCAGACCGAGCCCGCCGCTCCCGTGCAGACGCCCACCGTCGACCGGCTCGAGCGGCGCGTCCGGCAGCCACGCGACGACGAGGCACGCGACGAGCAGCGCGAGCGCCGCCGCCCCGGCGATCGGCGCAGAACTGATCGGCGCGCAGCTACGGCGTCTGATCAGGGTTCGGCGTCGGCGGCTCGGTCGTCGTCGTCGGCGGCGGCTCCGGGGGCGTCGGCGGAGGCGCCGGTGGCGGCGCAGGCGGTGGTGTCGTGTGCACCGGCGGGGGAGCGGGCTTCGGCTTCGCCGGGGCGGCCGCAGTCGGCGCCGGCGCCGGCGGAGCGGCGGGGGCGGCCTGGGTCGTGACCGCCGTCGTCGTCGCGGCCGGCGGCGTGTACGACGGCGTCGTGTAGGCCGGTGCCACGTAGCCGAGGCTCCCGTAGTTCCCGCGGGTGATCGCGTGGTAGACCGGATACTTGCTCGGGAGCTCGAAGCCGAGCACCTTGTGGTGCCAGAGCGCCGCCGCCATGTACGCGTGCCAGATCGGCACCGGGAAGGTCGCGCCGGCGACGGTCAGGCCGTGCACGCTCAGCATCGGGATCTCGCCCTTCGGGTAGCCCATCCACACGACCGTGCAGAGCTGGCGGGTGTAGCCGTCGAACCACGCATCGGCATGGTTTTCGGTCGTCCCCGTCTTGCCGGCGTTGACGTGGATGCCGTCGCCCGACCCGGTACCGGTTCCGTAGAGGGCGTTCTGCCGAAGGACGTCGGTCACCTTCCACGCAACTCCCTCCGAAAGCGCGCGCTTCGTCTGTGGCTTGCCCCAGCCGGAGTCCTTGTCCACGTGGCCGCCGGGGAGCACGACCTTCGTGATCGCCATCGGCTTGGCGTAGATGCCCATCGCAGGGAAGGTCGCGTACGCCGCCGCCATGTCGAGCGGCGAGACGGCGAGCGAGCCGAGACCGATCGACGCGACCGGCTTGTCGGGCGACAGGTGCACGCCGAGCCGGTGGGCCATCTGCCAGACGTACCGCGGGCCGACGTCGAGCGTCAGCTGCGCGAAGATCGTGTTGTCGGAGGCGAGCGTGCCGTGCGTGACGGACATCGAGCCGCGATAAGAGTTGTCGTAGGTGTGCACCTGCCACGGCGTCTGGCACCACGGGCCGACCGAGCACGTGAACGGTGCGGAGGTGTAGTACGTCGAGTCGGGGTCGATGCCTTGCTCGATCGCCGAGGCGAGCACGAACGTCTTGAACGTCGATCCGGCCTGACGCGCCGACTGCGCGACGAGGTTGAACTGGTTGCCGGACTTGCGCACGACCGCCGTCATCGCGCGGATCGCGCCGGTGCCCGGCTCGACCGAGACGATCGCGGAGGCGGGGTCCTCCTTGTACGGGAGGATCTCGTTGATCGCCTTGATTGCGAGGCGCTGCAGCCGCGGATCGATCGTCGTGTAGACCTTCAATCCGCCCTGCCGCACCGTGTTCGACCCGTACTGCTTGTCGAGCGCGTCGATCACGTAGGAGAAGAAGTACGGCTGCTTGATGCGCGTGTAGATCCGGCCGGGCCGGAGGTCGAGCGCGTTCGACCGGATCGCGTGCTGGTACTGCGCAAACGTGATCGCGCCGTTCGCGAGCATCGCGCGCAGCACCTCGTCGCGCCGGTCGAGGGCGGCCTGCGGATTGTGGTAGGGGTCGTAGTCCGACGGCGCCTGGGGCAGGCCGGCGAGGAGCGCCGCCTGCAGCAGGGTCAACTGCCTCGCGTGCTTGGAGAAGTACGTCTGCGCCGCCGCCTCGACCCCGTACGCGTGATTGCCGTAGTAGACGCTGTTGAGATACGTGTTGAGGATCCAGGCCTTCGACTTTCTGCGCGAGAGCTTGATCGCAAGACACGCTTCCTTCACCTTGCGGTTGAAGGTCTTCTCCTGGCCGATGTACAGGTTGCGCACGAGCTGCTGCGTGATCGTCGAGCCGCCCTGGACGACCTTGCCGGCGGTGACGTCCTTCCACGCCGCGCGGGCGATGCCGACGTAGTCGACGCCCCCGTGCTGCCAGAAGCGGCGGTCCTCGATCGCGACCGTCGCGCGCGGGAGCCACTTCGACATCCTGCTCGTCGCGACGGGCTCGCGGTTGCGCTCGGCCGGAATCGAGCCGAGAAGCGAGCCGTCGTCGGCGAAGACGAAAGAGTTCTGGCCGATCTCGACAGGACGCAGCGAATTCAGGTCGCAGCTCGTGGAGAGCGCAGCCCCGGCGCCGAAGCCGACCGTGACGACGACGATCAGCACCGTGATCGCGAAGACCGCGGCGATGACGCCGGCCCGCCGGCGGCGCTGGACGCGGCCCGTCCGCTTCCGCTTGCGGCCGCGGTGTGCGAGGATGAAGTCGAGGTCGTCGGGGCGACGGCGGCGGCGGGGGCTCACGGGGCCGTCACCTCCGCGTGTCTGAGCCGCTCGGCGATCGTCAGCCGCAGCTCGCTCTCGGCGCGCTCGACGTCCTGGTTCAGGGGCACCCGCTTGCGCACCACGATCGTCGCTTTGTCCGCCAGGTCGGTCACGTACACCTCTTCGCCATCGGTCTCCAGGGAGTTCACCACGGCCCGCAGGTCGGCGCCCGCGGGCACCTGGATTGTGACCTCGGCGAGGCTCTCTTCGCTGCGGATCGTCGAGTTCCGAATGCTGTCCGAGGCGAGCTTCTCGTTCGGGACGACCAGCCGGTCGTTGTCGCGGGTGCGGATCCAGGTGTAGGTCAGCCCGATCTCCTCGACGATGCCCTCGGTGCTCTCGACGGTCACCCGGTCGCCGAGCCGCAGCGGCTGGGTGATCGCGATCAGGATGCCCGCCACGACGTTGCCGATCGTGCGCTGGCTCGCGAAGCCGATCACGAGCCCGACGACGGCGGACGACGCGAGGACGCCGCCGGCGAGCGCGCGCACGGGTGGGATCACGAGCAGGGCCGACACGACGCCGACGAAGACGATCGCGGTGAAGATCGACTGCCGCAGGACGCGATAGCGCGTCGCCGAGCTGGGATCGAGGTCATGCCGCGCCATGCGCCAGTCCACGAGCTTCGCGACGAGCGACGCCGTCACGATCACCCCAGCTGCGATCAGGACCCGCTGCCAGAACTGCGACATCCCGTGTTATTCGCTCCAGTCGATCGGTTTCCGCCCGGCGTAGCCCTCCTCGAGGCCGTGCCAGAACGCGACGGAATCTTCCCCGACGTGCCAGCAGAGCAACACCTCTTCCCCGTCGCGCTCCGAGGGGAAGTCGAGCAAGCCGAGGTCGAGGTCCTTGACGACGACACCGAGCTCCTCGAGGCGCTCGACGCAGGCGAGGGCGGCGTCCGCGAGCGAGGCGAGCTCGGACTGCGCGGCGTTCAGGTCGCTGGCGGCGTACCCGCCCCCGTTCCCTCCGATCGCCGTGACGAGCTGGCCCTGGTCGCGCTCCAGCTCGCGCATGCGCGTCCGCACCGCCACCAGGCGCTCGGCGACGCTCCGCACCTCGCTGAGGGCGTTGTTAGCCTCGTCCGGAGTGAACGACCGCTCGGCCATCGAGCCGCATCGTAGGGACGAACGAACGCGGCTTGCGCTCTGGCTCGCGCTGATTGCGTTCTTCATCACGGTGCAGTACGCGGGCCGGGCCGCCGGCGGCGCGGAGGACGACCCGCTCTACACCTGGTCGTTCGCCCTCGGCTCGCTGATCCAGGAAGCGGTCTTCCTCCTGGTCGTGCTCGCGATCGCCGGGTTCAGCGTCGAGCGCCTCGGCCTGCGCCTTCCCGCACGCAAGGCGCTCGCGATCGGGCTGACGGTTGCCGGCTTCTTCCTCATCCAGGCCTTCGAGCTCGCCTACATCGCGATCGCGGACCCGGGGAACGAGCAGGGCCTCACTCCGACGTCCTGGCAGCCGAGTCACGCGTTCGCGTACGTCGTGAACGGCGTGATCGTCTGCACCGTCGTCCCGTTCGTCGAGGAGACGACCTTCCGCGGGCTTGGCTTCTATCTCCTGCGGCCGTGGGGCGCGTGGTTCGCGATCGTCGGCACGGGCGTCCTGTTCGGACTGTCGCACGGCCTCTTGCTGGCGCTGCCGATCATCGTCGTCTTCGGCTGCGTCCTCGGCTGGCTCCGCGAGCAGACCGGCAGCGTCTATCCCGGCATGGCACTGCACTCCGCGTTCAACCTGATCGCGCTCGTCGCCGCCGTGACGGTGCACGGTTAGGCTGCCGCGATGAGCGCCGACCCCGAACTCGAACAGCTGCGCGAGCAGGTCTCCGCGGTCGACAGCTCGATCATCGAGGCGTTCAACCGCCGACTCGAGCTCGTCGCGCAGATCAAGCGGCACAAGCACGAGCACGGGATCGCGTTCGTCGATCCCGAGCGCGAGCGGTGGATGTTCGCCCACCAGTCGGAGGCGAACCGCGGCCCGCTGTCCGACGAGGGACTGCGCGCCCTCTACGCCGAGCTGCTCGCGCTCACCAAGCGCGAGCTCGGGTAGTTCGAGACACGGCTAGCGGTCCTCTTCCTCTTCCTCCTCGGCGGCGGCATCCTCGACGTCGCCTTCGACCTCGGCCTCGACGAAGTCCTCGGCGGAGACCTCGTCGAGGAACCGCTTGAACTGGTCGACGATCTCCTCCTCGTTCACCTCGTCGCCTTCCATCTCGATCGCCGACTCCTCGATCACCTCGTCCGCTGCGTAGATCGGCGCCTGGGCACGCACTGCCACCGCGATCGCATCCGACGAACGCGAGTCGATCTCGACTTCGCTGCCGTTCTGCATGAGGGTG
>JABFWJ010000089.1 GCA_013362295.1 Thermoleophilia bacterium | reverse complement strand
CGTGACGGCGATCACGATGCGACGCGACGCGGTCTATCCGTCGATCGTCGTCGGCAAGCCGCCGCAGGAGGACGCGTGGCTCGGCAAGGCGACCGAGCGGATCTTCCTGCCCGCGGTGAAGATGACCGTGCCGGAGATCGTCGACTACGACCTGCCGGTCGCGGGCGCGTTCCACAACCTCTGCATCGTCTCGATCAGGAAGGCGTACCCCGGCCACGCCAAGAAGGTCATGCACGCGATCTGGGGGCTCGGGATGCTGAGCCTGACGAAGGGCATCGTCGTCGTCGACGAGCACGTCGACGTGCACGACTACCAGCGGGTGATGTTCTACGTGGGCGCGAACGTCGACCCGAAGCGCGACGTCGTCCTCACCGAAGGCCCCCTCGACCATCTCGACCACGCGCCCACGTTGCAGTTCGTCGGCGGCAAGATCGGGATCGACGCGACCGCCAAGGGGCCGCTCGAAGGCGGGCGCGAGTGGCCCCCCGAGATCGAGATGAGCGACGAGGTGCGCGCGCTCGTCGATCGTAGGTGGGAGGAATATGGGTTGGAAGACGGCCGGTCGGGAAACGGGGTGGCTCCGGGGATGGCCCCGACCAGGCGGCTCGGACGGATCGGACGCCGGGCATAACGGAACTACGTCCAAGTCCGAGCCGGCCGAGCTGCGCCGCGCCTGGGCCACCATCCGGGGGTGCCCGGTTTGCCGATCGGTCGTCGACCGGTTCTCGGGGCGGGGAACGGCGGAATCCGTCAGAGTTCGCGCCGCCTGTTACGACGTTGACCCCCGGCGACCTCGACCGCTTGAATTCCGTTTAGCCTTTGCAGCCGCACAGCCCTGTAGACCCGCAGGATCAGCCGCACGTCCCGGGGCCCAGCCTCTGGCCGGTCGGCTTCGCCGTCGGCGTGGTCGTACTGCTGGTGGGGCTGATCGTCTCCTGGTGGATCGCCGGCCTCGGCGCGCTCGTGGCGCTCGCGTTCGCGTTCCTCTGGGTGCGCGACCTGACCGTGGGAACGCCGCTCACGCACACGCCCGAGGTGCCGCCGGAGAGCCCGACCGGCCCGGCGCTGCCGGCCACCGACGGGCCGGCGGCCATGCCCCTCTCGCTCTCGGACGAGCGCTTTCCGCGCTCGAAGTTCCTCGAGCTCTCGACGCTCGGGCTCGGCGGCGTGATCGGCGGCATCGTCACCGCGCCGGCGCTCGGCTTCATGATCGCGCCGGCGTTCCTCAAGCAGGGACAGAAGGACCACGATCTCGGCCCGCTATCCGACTTCCCCGAAGGCCGGTACGTCGTCGCGACGTACATGGCGGACGCCGCACAGGGGGAGGTCTCGAGGCGGACCGCCTATGTCCGGTTCAACGGCCAGCAGAACGGCCAGCCGAGCTTCTCGGTCATCTCGAACCACTGCGCGCACCTCGGCTGTCCGGTGCAGCCGAACGGCCCGCTCGACGAGCAGAACAAGAAGCAACACGGCGACGTCACGCTGATCCCGACGATCTCGATCGCCGGCTTCGGCTGCCCCTGTCACGGCGGCCAGTACGACACCGAGGGCAACCGCACGTCGGGCCCGCCCGTGCGCGCCCTCGACCGCTACTCGTTCTCCATCCGCAACGGCCGGCTGTTCATCGGCAAGCCGTTCTCGGTCTCGCACGTCGACGGCGCCGGCGCGAGCGCGCAGATCCACAAGTGGAAGCTCTCGTTCCCCGGCGAGCCCGTCAGCGGGCTCGAGTCCTGGCTCTATCCCATCCAGCCTCCCCACTGAGCCGATGGCGACGCGGAGAGTCACCCGGACGGAACAGCTGCAGCAGACGATCCTCTATCCGGTCGACTGGCTGGAAGAGCGCTCGGGGCTCGTCGGCGGGCTCAAGTACTTCCTCTTCCGCAAGGTGCCGGGCGACATCAACTGGTTCCAGACGCTCGGCTCCGCGACGCTGACTGCGTTCATCGTCCAGGCGCTCACCGGGTCGATCCTCGCGATGTACTACAAGCCGGATCCGAATTCCGCGTACCCGTCGATTCAGCACATCACGAACGACGTGTGGGCGGGCTGGCTCGTACGCGGCATGCACCGCTGGGGCGCATCGGTGTTCATCATCCTCATGTTCATGCACATGGGGCGCGTCTTCTTGTTCGGCGCGTACAAGTACCCGCGCGAGCTGAACTGGGTGATCGGCGTGCTGCTCCTCGCGATGGGCCTTGCCGAGGGCTTCACCGGCTACCTGCTGCCGTGGGACCAGACCGCTTACTGGGCGACCGTCGTCGGCATCAACCTGAACGGCACGGCGCCGTTCCTCGGCCCGTTCATCGCGCAGTTCCTGCAGGGCGGCACCTACATCAACGCGGACACGCTCGCGCGCTTCTACGCGATCCACATGCTGTTGATCCCGGGCGCGATCATCGCGCTGATCGGCCTGCACCTGTACCTCGTCGTGCGGCTCGGCGTGACGTCGCCGCCGTGGTCGAGGGAGGCCGCGGGGACCGGGTCGATCATCCCGTCGCGCAACGGCGGTCGCCGGGGCTTGACCCGGCCGCGGCCGAGGAGGTCGCGCTAGTGGCGACGAGCGAGCGCATCGTCGAGCGGCGCCGCGTCTTCCAGCAGTACAAGGAAGACGTCAAGGAGCGCGGGAAGCCGTTCTACCCGTTCGCGATGCTCCACGACACGATCATGTCGCTGGTCGTCGTCGCCGTGATCACGGGGCTCGCGATCGTGTGGAAGTACTCGACGCCGGGCGACCATCACACGGTCGAGCCCGGTTGGCTCGGAAAGCTCTACGACGAGCCCGCCGACCCGGGGACCATCAACTTCGTTCCACGCCCCGATTGGTACTTCTACTTCCTCTTCTACCTGCTGCGGATCTTCAAGTGGCCGCCGACGGTCGTGATCGGCACGGTCGGCTTGCCGACGGTGCTGCTCCTGATCCTGATCGCGATCCCGTTCATCGACATCCGCGCCGAGCGGCGCCTGTCGCGCCGGCCGGTTGCGATCGTCGCGTCGATCCTCGTCGTGATCTCGATGGGCGTTCTCACCTACAAGGGCGCCGTCGCGAAGGAGGCGCTCGGAACGGAGCTCGTTGCGAAGGTGCCGACGTGGGCGAAGAAGGAAGGCTTTGCGGGCAACCAGCAGGCGATCGCGGGCGCGAAGCTGTTCGCAGTCGCCGGGTGCTTGAACTGCCACACGTACCTCGGCGAAGGCGGCACGAACCTCGGTGCGCCGGACCTGACGGCGGAAGGCGCGAAGAACAAGGGCATCGCCTTCCAGATCAAGCATCTGCAGAACCCCGCCAGCGTCAACCCGGGCTCGCCGATGCCGTCGTTCGCCGGGCTGGGCGACGCGCGCCTCAAGTCGCTCGCGACCTTCCTCGAAGCATCGAAGGGCCCCAAGTAGAAGGTCGGCAGGACGACGCGCGTAGTCTTCGGACATGCGCGTGTTCCTCGGCATCACCGGAGCCTCCGGCGCGCCGTATGCGCGGCGGTTGCTGCATTCGCTCGCGAACGCCGATGCTGAGGTCGGCGTGTCGGTCTCCGGCGCGGCGATCGAGGTGCTCGCGACCGAGTTATTCGACGACGCGCGGCTCTCGCGCGACGAGACGCTCGCGCGCTTCACGGAGGGCGCGGGCGACAACGTCACCGTTTACGAGCCGAACGACTGGAAGGCGCCATACGCGTCGGGGTCGGCGAAGATCGACGCGTACATCATCTGTCCCTGCTCGATGGGCACGCTCGGGACGGTCGCGTCCGGCGCCATGCAGAACCTGATCCATCGAGCCGCCTCGGTCGCGCTGAAGGAGGAGCGGAAGCTCGTGCTCTGTCCGCGCGAGACGCCGCTCTCGGCGATCCACCTCGAGAACATGCTCACGCTGCGCCGCGCGGGCGCGACGATCCTCTTCCTCGCGCCCGGCTTCTACCACGGCGCGGAAACCGTCGACGACCTCGTCGACTTCGTCGTCGCACGCATCCTCGACCACGTCGGCCTCGACAACGCGCTGAGTCCGAGATGGGGACAAAGGTGAGCCCGTGACCCTGGCACCCGACTCGGTACGCACGATGTTCGACCGCATCGCGCCGGTGTACGACGTGATGAATCACGTCATGACCGCCGGCCTCGACGTGCGCTGGCGGCGCCTGGCAGCGGAGTCGGTCGTACGGCGCGGCGACCGCGTGCTCGACGCCGCGTGCGGCACCGGCGACCTCGCGGTCGCCGACCTCAAGGCGGGCGCGGGCCGCGTCACCGGTCTCGACTTCAGCGAGAAGATGCTCGAGCGTGCGCGGCGCAAGGCGCCTCTGGACTGGGTGCAGGGCGACATGCTCGCGCTGCCGTTCGCGGACGCGACGTTCGACGCGGCGACGGTCGGGTTCGGCGTGCGCAACGTCGACGATCTCGCACTCGCGTTGCGCGAGCTTCGCCGCGTCCTGCGCCCCGGCGGCCGTCTCGCGATCCTGGAGATCACGCAGCCGCGGGGACCGTTGCGGCCGTTCTATGCGCTCTGGTTCGACCGCATCGTCCCGCTGCTCGGCAAGGCGCTGCCCGGCGGCGATGCCTACACGTACCTCCCGGCTTCGGTGAAGCGCTTCCCGACGGCGGAACGCCTCGCCGACATGCTGCGCGAGGCGGGCTTCGGCGACGCGCGCGTCCGTCTCCTTGCCGGCTCGATCGTCGCCCTCCACACGGGAACCGCGCAGTGAGCCAGCTCGCGCAGGTGCACGCGACGCCCGGCGTGGCGGCGTACATGGCCGAGGTCGAGGCAGGGCTCGCGCGGGCCGTCGCGGCGCAGCCCGGCCTTGCTCAGGAGGTCGCGGGCGAGGCGCTCTCGGCGGGAGGCAAGCGGCTGCGGCCGCTGCTCTGCTTCCTGACGGCGGAGGGCAAGCCGTCGGTGGCGGCGGGCGTCGCGGTGGAGATGGTGCACATGGCGACGCTCGTCCACGACGACCTCGTCGACGGGGCGCGCCTGCGCCGCGGGCTGCCGGCCGCCTGGTCGGTCTACGGCGCCGACGCCGCCAAGGCCGCGGGCGATTACCTGTTTGCGTGCGCGTTCTCCGTGCTCGCCGAGACCGGAGACGAGCGCGCGGTCGAGCTGCTCGCCGACGCCGCGCTATGCCTCGCCCGGGGCGAGGCGATGCAGCGGCTGCAGACGCACGAGCCGGAGACGCCGATCCAGGCCTACCTCGACCGCTGCGGCCTGAAGACCGGGAAGCTGATCGAGGCGGCGTGCCTGCTCGGCTCCGGCGGCGACGAGCGCCTGGGAGCCTACGGCGCCAACCTGGGGATCGCGTTCCAGATCGCCGACGACATCCTCGACTGCGCGGGACAGACCCAGGAGACCGGAAAGATCCCCGGCACCGACCTCCGCGAAGGCACTCCGACGATGCCGCTGCTGCTGGCGGCGCAGGTCGACGACGTCGTGCGGGCGGCGCTCGCCGGCGGGCCGCTCGACGGCGCGCTCGTGCGTGTTGCCTCGACCGACGCGATCGACCGGTCGCGCGCGGCGGCTCTCGACTACGCTGCGCGCGCCAGGTCGTTCCTCGACTCGCAACCGCACCGGGAGGAGCTCGAAGCGTTGACATACGCAGTGGTGGACCGCGCCGGGTGACGACGACGGCGGCGACGCTCTCGCAGACCGTCCCGGCTTTGCCCGCGCGCGACGTCGCTGCCGCGGTGGCGTTCTTCCGCGACCGCCTGGGCTTCGACGTCCTCCACTACGACGGCGGCTTCGCGATCGTGCAACGCGACACGGCGCAGCTCACGCTGTGGGAGGCGGGCGACCAGAGCTGGCGCGGCCGGGACTCGATGGAGCGACCCGTGCGCTCGGGTGCCGAGTCGTTCATCGCCGGAACCGCGAGCTGCCGCATCGCGGTCGAGGGGATCGACGACCTGTACGCCGAGCTGCGGGCGGCGGACGTCCTGCACCCCGTCTCGGCCGACGGCCCCGTCGACACCGACTGGGGCACGCGCGAGTTCAGCGCGCTCGACGGCGACGGCAACCTCCTCTCGTTCTTCCAGGAGCAGCCGAGGTGATCAGGCTCGGCCGCATCGGGTATGCCAACATGGCGCCGGTCTTCTTCCGGCTCGACGCCGACGTCGAGGAGATCGTCGGCGTTCCGACAGCGCTCAACCGCAAGCTCCTCGCGGGCGAGCTCGACGTCGCGCCGATCTCGTCCATCGAATACGCACGCCACGCCGATGCACTGCGGCTCCTCCCGCGCCTGTGCGTGTCGAGTGACGGCGCAGTCGAGTCGATCCAGCTGATCTCGAAGACGCCGCTCGAGCGCATCCGCACCGTCGCCGTCACGCCCGAGTCCGCAACGTCGGTCGTCTTGACGCGCGTGCTCTTTCCGGACGCGGAGCAGTTGCCGCTCGAGGCGTTTTCGAGCCGCGACGCGGAGGCGCGGATGCTGATCGGGGACGCCGCGCTGAAGTCGGCGTTCGAGGATCCGACACCGCACTACGACCTCGGACGGCTGTGGCAGGAGCGCACCGGGCTGCCGATGGTGTTCGCGGTCTGGGCCGCGCCCGAGCCGACCCATCCCGAGCTGCCCGAGCTCGAGGAGGCGCTCGTCGCGTCGCTGCGCGCCGCGCGCGCCAGCCCGGAGCAGCTCGCACACGAGTCGTCGGCTCGCTACGGCTACCCGGCCGGCTTCCTCGCCCGCTACTTCGAGAAGCTGCGGTACCGCTTCGGCCCGCGCGAGCGCGCCGGGCTCTACACGTTCCTCGAGCTCGCCCGCGACGTCGGCGAGCTCGACGAGGTGCCGGAGCTGCGGTTCGTCGCGGTAACCGGCGCCGCCGTCTGACGCAGAACCGAACCTGGAAGTGGTCCCGGAATGAAGGACGAGGCCGGGTCGTCGAGCGTCGCGCTGCCAAGACACGCAACCTGATTCGGCGCAGCCGAACCAGATTGCAGCCCTGCGGACTCGACCCGCAGCTCGAACTGCTCGAATCTGGTTCGCCTGCGGCGAATCAGATTCGACCCACTGCGCGAGTTTCGGTTGCCCCGCGGCGCCCGACAAACTCCTCGACCTCGCTCTTGAACGTCATTCCAAGACCACTTCCAGATTCGCCGTAGGCGAACGAGATTCGAGCCTTCGGTTCGGCTGCGCCGAATTTGATTCAGGTCGTGAGCGCGGCCGGCCGTTCGGCGCGGCGGTACTCGACCGTGTAGCCGAGCGAACGCGGGATCGAGAGCAGGCCCTCGAGGTCGAGCTCGATCGTGGCACCCGCCTTCTGCGTCACCTCGTCCTCGATCGGCAGGTCGAAGTCGTCGGCGCCGTAGTCGAGCGCGCGGAACGCGTCGGCGTTTTGCGTCAGCACCGACGTGCGGACGTGCCTGACGTTGTCCAGGAAGATCCGCGACAGCGCGATGTGGCGCCAGTACTCGCCGGGCGAGATCTCCCGTCCGCCGAAGGCGGTGCCGTACGGCTTGTACGTCCAGCAGAGGAAGGAGAAGAGACCAGCCGTCTCGTCCTGGAAGTCGCGCGTCCGCTGCAGGTGCTCGAGGCGCTCGTCGAGCGTCTCGTCGAAGCCGATCACCATCGTCGCGGTCGTCTTCAGGCCCGCGTCGACGATCGCGCGCTGCGCGTCGAAGTACTCCCGCACCGTGTACTTGAACTTGGCGTGGCGCTTGCGGAAGTTCTCGGTGAGGATCTCGCTGCCGCCGCCGGTGACCCAGTGCACGCCCGCGTCGCGCAGCCGCGCCGCCGCCTCGGCGTGGGAGAGGCGGGCGCGATCGGCGAGGTAGACGAACTCCGCGATCGTCAGCGCGTAGAACTCGACGCGGTCGCCGTAGCGCTCGCGCACGGACGCGAAGAGGTCGCAGTAGAAGTCCAGTGGCAGCTTCGGGTTGAAGCCGCCGTTGAACGCGACGAGGTCGCCTCCGAACTCGACCAGCTCGTCGATCTTGGCGAACACGTCGGCGCGCGAGAGCACGTAGCCGCCCTCCTGGTTCGGCAGCACGTAGAACGCGCAGTAGTCGCACTGCGCGACGCAGACGTTCGTGTAGTTGATGATCCGCATCACCATGTACGTCGCGCGGTTCGGCTCGTGCCAGCGCGCACGCACGCCCTGTGCGAGCTCCTTCAGCTCCTCGTCCGGCGCTTCGAGCCACAGGCGGCGCGCCTCGTCGACGTCGATTCGCGTCATGCCGGAACGGCCTCTTCGACCGTGACGTCCTCCGGCGCGAGCGTGTCCATGAAGGAGCTGACGGAGAACACTGCCTTCCCGGCGCCGGCGATGCCGTAGCCGGGAGGAGCCTTCAGGTTGTGCTTCTCGAGCGTCTGCCGGTACGCCTCGAGCAAGCGGATGTGGTACTCGAGCGGCGCGCCGTTCGGGTTGTCGCGGCCGAGCGGGGTGGTCGGCTCCGGGCACCACGTCGTGAAACGCGGCGTGATTCCCCGGCTCATGAAGTAGTCGAGGCCTTCGGTCGTCGACGCGATCGCCTCGTCGACCGTCGGGAAGCCGAACGGCTTCGCCATCTCGACACCGGCGACGAAGTTCGGGATCACGAAGCGCGCGCCGAAGACCTCGGCCGCGTCGAAGATGCGGCGGTGCCATTCCTCCCGCCCGACGTACCGCTCCTTGCCGGGTGAGATGATCTCGAACAGGCGCTTGTCCCACACCTCGTAGTTCGGGTGGTAAATGGTGATCCCGTAGTCCTTGTAGCGCTGGACGTCCGCCTTCGGCAGCGCCTGCGCGACGACCTTGCCGATCCAGCGGTTCGGGAACCGCTCCTCGATCGCTTGCGCGTAGCGGCCGTAGAAGTCGGCCTCGGCCAGCCCGTCGACGGTGCTCGTCACCGATCCGCCAGTGAGCGTGTACGCCTTCGACGTCTGCGCGGTGTCGTAGCGGTCGATGATCGCGAGTGCCTCGAGCACATCGTCGACCGGCTTCACGCCGGTGTACGGGCGGCCTTCCTTCTTGTGCTGACGCCAGTTGTGGTTGATGTCGCAGAACCCGCACTCCTCGTGCGCGCCGAAGTACTGGCACAGGCGGAGCACCGTCAGGTAGACGAGGTAGCCCCACTGGATCGTCGGCGCCGTCTCCATGACGGTCTTGCCGTTCGCGAGCTCGTGGCGGTAGTACTCCGGCATCGGCGGCAGCCCGACGTTTGCGATCACGCGTCCTTCGAGCGCGAGCGCGAGCGCACCGGACTCGTCGCGCTCGACGCGGTACGGCGAATCGGGATTGACGCGCACCGAGACGATCGTCCGGCGCAGTTCGTACGGGCCGCCGGTGAGAGCGAGCTCCTCCGGCGGGCGCCGGCGGGCGGCCTCGCCCAGCTCCGCCAGCGGCTTCTGGTCGAAGGAGAAGATGAAGTACGACTTCGGCTTGATCTCGCCGTCGAGGTTGTCGGTCAGGGCGGCCTCGGCGAAGTCGATCCCGGTGCGGAGCAGGTCTTCCTTGAGCACGGCCTCGCGCGGGATCTGCGCGAAGCGCTCCATCAGTCCTTCGACGAGGCGGGTACGCGACTCGGCCACGACGGCAACGCTAGCGCTGCCGTGCCCGGCACCGAGCGGTGCCGGGCACGGTCGAGATCAGGGGTGGGATCGTGCGCGGCGCGCCGGCGAGCTCGCCGGCGCGCCGCGGGTGGACCGCTACCGCTTCTTTTCGATCCGCGTGAGCGTGTTCTGCCCGTTGACGACCGCGCAGTGGATCTCGGCCATGTCGCCCTGCTTGAACTTCGCGTTCACGTCGGCCGACTTGTCGGCCGGGATCGCGCAGGTCAGGAACGCGACCGTGATCGAGGTCGTCGAGAGCGCGGAGATCGCGCCGCGCGCCTCGCTCTTCTCGGCGTTCTGCTGAGCGGGCTTGCAGCCGCCGGCTGCGCTGAGCTCGACCGCCGAGCCGGGGGCCGTGCCGCCGCCGATCTTGCCGCCCGTGAACCCGGTCGCCGCGACGAAGCCGGCGGACATGTTCGCGATCAGCTTCGCGCTCGGGTCGTGTGCCCTGCCGGCCGCGAGACCGGCGATGTTCCCGTGGTCGTAGACCGTTGAGAACCCGGCCTCCGTGTCGCGCGCGGACGCCACGTCGATCCTGAACCGCCCGTTGACGACGCCGACGCCGTCGGTCGTGTTGACCGTGCTGCGGGCGCGCAGCGTGATCGCACCCGTCAGATCGGGATCGCCCGTCGCCGCCCCGGTGTACCGGCCGTCGGTGACGACGATCGTCTTGCCGTCGCTCGTGGTGCACGTCCGCGTCGAGACGCTCGACGCCGTTGCCGTGAACGTGCCCGCGACGGCCTTGGCACTCTTCGCACCTTCAATTCCGTGAGCTACCGCATAGCTCGACGCGACGAGCGCGACGAGCACCACTGCGGCGAGTGACAGCCTGCGCATTTCAGCCTCCAGTCGAAATATCTACGGTCGGAACATTCCCACCGGCGGTACGCCGTTCCTCAAGGGGACGTAAAGCGGATGTAAGGCCGAAGCGTCGGCTACCCTCGGCGTGGGTCATGTTGGGTCGCGCCGCTGCAATCTGCCTGCTCGTCGCCGCCTTCGCCGGCCCGGCGCACGCACAGGGCACGCCGCTGATGCCCGGCGTGACCTACGAGAAGACGGTGCAGTTCACTCCACACGGGGCCGTCGCCCTGCACGTTCTCACGGCGCCGAGACCGGGCGACCAGAACGGCCTCTACCAGCTCGCGCCGGTGCTGGCGAAGGGAACGGTCCTCGGCGGACGGCAGCGGGTGACGCAGATGGAGAAGGACGTCTCGACCCAGGCCACGGTCGCCGGCATCAACGGGGACCTGTTCAAGGGCCAGGATGCGCAGCCGGCCGGCGTCTTCATGCAGGGCGGGGTGCTCGTCCACCCGCCGCTCAGCACGCGCTCGTCGATCGGCGTCGACTCGACCGGCGCGCTGCACGTCGATCGCGTGAAGTTCTTCGGGACTTGGCGCGGCACCGGCCAGCGTCGTCCGCTCAACGGGTTCAACGAGGTGCCGAAGGTGGGCGCAGTGATCCTCTTCACGCCGGCGTTCGGTGCGAGGACGCCCGTCGTGCCGGGCGCGGCGGAGATCGTGCTGCAGCCGTTCCCGGCCGCGACGCCAAACGCCGATCTCACGGCGAACGTGACGGCTGCGGCGGTCGGAGGTGGGACGACGATCCCGCCCGACGGGGCCGTTCTGATGGCGGCCGGCGGGACTCTTGCGGCCGCCCTGCAGGCCGAAGCGCCGGTCGGGACGCCGATCACGACGCGCCTCATCCTGCAGCCCGCGTGGACGGGCGTCCTGACCGCGCTCGGCGGCGGCCCGGTGCTCGTGCGGAACGGCAAGCCGATCTTTCGCTCGCTCGAGGACTTCACGAACGACCAGGTGAGCCAGCGCGACCCGCGCGCCGGGGTCGGCCAGCTCGCGGACGGCCGGATCATCCTGGTCGCCGTCGACGGGAGCCAGCCGGGGTACAGCGTCGGGTTGACGAGCTTCGAGCTGGCGCAGACGCTCGCCCGCCTGGGCGCGGTCACCGCCTCCGCGGTCGACTCGGGCGGCTCCGTCACCGTCGCCTTCGACGGCCAGCTGCTCAACCGTCCGAGCGACCCGGGAGGGGAGCGCGCCGTCAAGGAGGCGCTCCTGATCGAGTACTACGGCGTCTATGCGGCGCCGCCGCCGCTTCCGCTCCTCAACGGCGACCCCGACAAGGCGGCCGAGCCGCTGTCGTACAAGATCGTGCGAGCGTCGAAGGTGACGGCGCAGCTGATCGGCCCGGACGGCGTCTCGCGACCGTTGGAGTCAGCGGTGCAGCACGATCCGGGCTCGTATCCGTTCACGTACTCGGCGTTCGACCGCGAGGGCACGTGGCACTGGAACGTCACGGCCACGGACGATCTCGGTCGGGCGTCGACGATCGACCGCCCGTTCCGCTTCGACACGACGCTGCGCGGAGTCGCCGCCCCGAAGCTCGCCCGCGGGACCGCGTCGATCCGCTTCACGCTCTCCCGCGCCGCGAGCATCCGGCTGCGCATCGAGACGCGGAGCGGGGTACTCGTCCGCGCGCTCAGGCCGGTGGCGCTGCAGGCCGGTCCCGGGTCCGTCGTGTGGGACGGCACGCTCCCTCACGGCACGCGGGCCTACGGCGGCGCCTTCGTCGCGCACGTGTTCGCGACGAGCGAGGTCGGTACCTCCGACGTCGCCGTTCCCTTCGGTTTCAGACGGGCGTAGTTAGGCTCCGCCGCTGTGACTTCCTGGCTCGCCCACTACGGCGTCGCAGCCGTCTTCGTCCTGATGTTCGTCGACGCCGTTTTCCCCGCCGCGAGCGAGCTCGTCATGGTCTACGGCGGCGCGCTTGCTTCGGGCGCGTTGACGCATCGTGTCGACGTGTTCGGCTGGCACGGCACCGGGCTCTCGGCGTACGTCGCGATCGTCCTCTCGGGCGTGATCGGGTACCAGCTCGGTGCGATCGTCGGCTGGTGGATCGGCGAGCGCGGCGGCCGTCTGTTCCTCGAGCGGCGCGGGCGCTGGTTCCACCTCACCCCGCAGAAGCTCGACCGCGCCGAACGCTGGTTCGAACGCTGGGACGCGTGGGCCGTGCTGGTCGGCCGCGTCACGCCCGTGGCGCGATCCTTCGTCTCGATTCCCGCCGGCGTCTTCGAGAGCCCGTTCCGCCGCTACAACGTCTTGACGCTGCTCGGCAACGCGGCGTGGTGCCTCGTGCTCGCCGGCGCGGGCTGGGCGCTCGGCTCGAACTGGGACACGCTGCACCACGACTTCCGCTACGTCGAGGTCGCGGTCGTGGTGGGAATCGTCGCGGCGGTGTCGTACTGGGTCCTGCGTTTCCGTCGCCCGGCTACGATGCGACCCGGCAATGTCGATCCCCCACGTTGACGTCAAGGCGCAGTACGCGCCGCTGATCCCGAAGCTGCAGGATGCGTTCGCGCGCACGCTCGAGACCGGCCGGTTCATCTTCGGGCCGGAGGTCGAGGCGTTCGAACGCGAGGCGGCCTCGCTGCTCGGCGTGCAGGAGACCGTCAGCTGCGCGAACGGGACCGACGCGATCGTGCTCGTCCTCGACGCGATGGAGATCGGCCCGGGCGACGAGGTGATCTGCCCGTCCTTCACGTTCTATGCGACAGCCGAGGCGATCGCGCGGCGCGGCGCCACACCCGTGTTCGCCGACATCGATCCGGTTTCGCTGAACCTCGATCAGGCCGAGGTGGAGCGCAAACTCACGAAGCAGACGAAGGCGATCATGCCGGTGCATCTCTTCGGCCGCCCCGCGCCCGACCTGAGCGGCTTCGGCCTGCCGGTGATCGAGGATGCGGCGCAGGCTTTCGGCGCCGGCGGAATCGCGACGAGCGTCGTCTCGACCTTCAGTTTCTTCCCGACGAAGAATCTGTTCGCGCTCGGCGACGGCGGCCTGATCGCCGTTAACGACGCTGAGCTCGCGCGGCGGATCCGCATGCTGCGCTTCCACGGCTCGGAGTCGAAGAAGGAATTCGTGTACGTCGGCTACAACTCGCGCCTCGATGCGCTGCAGGCGTCGTTCCTGCGCATCTTCCTCGAGCACATAGCAGACTGGAACCGGCAGCGCCGCGACGCGGCCGCGCGCTACGGCGAGCTGCTCGACGGCCTCGTCGAGACGCCCGCCGACGATCCGGGCCACGTCTACCACATGTACTGCGTCCGCTCGCCCGAGCGCGACCGGCTCGCCGCGGCGCTGCAGGATGCGGACATCGGCTTCGCGGTCTACTACCAGCCGCCGTTGCACCTGCAGCCTGCGCTGCGCTTCCTCGGCCATGCCGAGGGCGACTTCCCGGAGACGGAGAAGGCGTCGCGCGAGAATCTCTGCCTGCCGCTGTGGGCTGGGATCACCGAGGAGCAGCAGGCGGAGGTCGTCTCCGTCCTGAAGCGCGCCTCGGAGCTCGTGCGCTCCTGATGCGGCTCCCGGTGAACCGGCACCGGGTCTGGCAGCTCGTCTTCGACGCGGTCCTGATCGTCGGCGCGTGGCGCCTCACGTTCTTCCTGCGCTTCGACAAGGCGACGCCGGTCTTCTACCGGCACCTGCTGGACTGGCAGGTCGTCGCCGTCGTCGTCGCGATCAAGCTCACGATCTTCGTCCTCTTCGGCTTCTACAACCGCTGGTGGCGCTATGTCTCGACGCGCGACATGTGGGGTGCCGCGCGAGGCGTGACGGCGGCGTCGGCGGTCGCGTACCTCGTCCTCTACGCCTTCCCGCCCGCGAACACGTCTCGGCTTCCGCGCGGCGTCGCGGCGCTCGACTTCCTGCTGCTGCTCGCGTTCGTCGCCGGCACGCGCCTGCTCGCGCGCACGCTGATCGAGCGGCCGCCCGGCGCGCTCGTCGCGCACGGCAAGGAGGTGCTGATCGTCGGCGCGGGCGACGCCGGGCAGTTGATGGTGCGCGAGATGCAGCGGAACCGCCAGCTGCACTACACCCCGATCGGGTTCGTCGACGACGATCCGCGCAAGCGCGGCGACCGCATCCACGGCGTCCGCGTGCTCGGCACGACCGACGAGCTTCCGCACGTGCTGCGCGACAACAGACCGGACGAGGTCCTGATCGCGATCCCGTCGGCGCCGGGTAGCGTGCGCCAGCGGATCGTCGAGGCCTGCCGCGCCGAGAAGGTGCCCGTCAAGACCCTGCCGGGCCTGCACGAGCTGATCTCCGGCGATCTCAACCTCGGCCGCCAGATCCGCCCGGTGCAGGTCGAGGACGTGCTCGGCCGCCAGCAGGTCGAGGTCGACCTCGAGCTCGTGGCGACCTACGTGAAGGAGAAGACGGTCCTCGTCACCGGCGCGGGCGGCTCGATCGGCTCGGAGCTCTGCCGCCAGCTCGCACGACTCGGCGTCGCCCGCCTCGTTCTCGTCGACAAGGGCGAGTCGGCGCTCTTCGAGATCGAGCGCGAGCTCGTCGAGGAGCGGGAGTTTCCCGCGGCGATTCCGGTGCTCGCGAACAGCGGCGACCGCGCGAAGATGCGGCAGGTCTTCGAGCGCTACCGGCCTCAGGTGCTCTTCCACGCAGCCGCGTACAAGCATGTCGGGATGCTCGAGGCGAACCCACTGCAGGCCGTCGCGAACAACGTGCTCGCGACACGCACGCTCGCCGAGGTCGCCGTCGACTTCGGCGTCGAGCGCTTCGTGCTCGTCTCGACCGACAAGGCGGCGGACCCGAAGAACATCATGGGTCAGTCGAAGGCCGTGTGCGAATGGATCGTCGAGTCGTTCGCGCTGCATCCCGAGGTCGAGACGCGCTTCGTGGCCGTGCGCTTCGGCAACGTGCTCGGCTCGTCCGGCTCGGTGATCCCGATCTTCCGCAAGCAGATCGAGCGCGGCGGGCCGGTCCGCGTCACGACGCCCGAGATGACGCGTTTCTTCATGACGATCCCTGAGTCGGCGTCGCTCGTCGTCCAGGCCGGCGCAATGGGCGGACGCGGACAGGTCTACGTGCTCGACATGGGCGAGCCGGTGCGGATCCTCGATCTCGCGAAGCAGATGATCCGCCTCTCCGGCCGCAACGAGGCGGACGTGCCGATCGTCTTCACCGGCGCACGGGCCGGCGAGAAGGTGCACGAGGTGCTGTGGAACGAGGGCGAGACCGTCGGCCCGACGTCGCACCCGAAGATCATGCGCGCCGCGCGGCCCCAGATCGACCCGTCGTGGCTCGAGGACGCGCTCGTCGAGCTCGAACGCCTCGTCGAGGAGGGCGACACGCTCGCCGTGGTCGCGAAGCTCCGCTCGATGGTCGCCGAGCCGGTCCGCACGGGTCGCGAAGCGATGCTCGAGGACACGCTGCACTGAGTGGCCGCCCCCGAACCTGATTCGCGAAGCGAATCAGATTCGAGCTTTTCGGTTTCGTCACAAACGCCCGCCGACGTCCCGGGTACCGTGCGCCGGTGGACCCGCTCGAAGGCCTGAATCCGGAGCAGCGCCGCGCGGCTTCGGCCCTGCGCGGGCCCGTCTGCATCCTCGCCGGCGCGGGCTCCGGCAAGACGACGACGATCACGCGGCGGATCGCGCAGCAGGCGGCGAGCGGCACGTTCGCCCCGGCTCAGATCATGGCCGTGACGTTCACCGACAAGGCGGCCGGAGAGTTGAAGGAGCGGCTCGCGGGGCTCGGCGCCGCCGGTGTTCGCGCCTCGACGTTCCACGCGGCGGCGCTGCGCCAGCTGCGGCACTTCGCCCCGAGCTCGGTTGGGAAGATCCTGCCGTCGAAGGCGCTCGCGCTTCGCCAGATCGCGAACTCGCTGCCGGCGCCGTACAAGTTCCGGCCCGCGGGCGACCTCGCGACCGAGATCGAGTGGGCGAAGAATCGCCGCATCACCGTCGAGCGCTACACGCGCGCAGTCGCGGATCGCGAGCCGCCGATCCCCGTCGACTTGATGCTCCGTGTCTTCCGGGAGTACGAGCGGCGCAAGGCGGCCGAGGGGACGATCGACTTCGAAGACTTGCTCGAGCTCGCCGTGCAGATGTTCGAGCAGAACGGCGACGCGCGCGAGACGTTCCGCGCCCAGTACCGCGCCTTCACGGTCGACGAGTACCAGGACGTGAACCTCCTGCAGCAGACGCTGCTCGACCTCTGGCTCGGCGGGCGCGACGACTTGTGTGTGGTCGGCGACGATTACCAGTCGATCTACTCGTTCACCGGCGCCGGGCCGGAGCACCTGCTCGGCGTGCCGGACCGGTTCCCGAACGCGCTCGTCGTCCGCCTCGAGGAGAACTACCGGTCGACGCCCCAGGTGCTCGAGCTCGCGAACAGGCTCGTCCCGAGCCTCGGCGGAGTCGAGAAGACGCTTCGGCCCACCCGGGTGGACGGCGACGCGCCCGTCGTCCGCCCGTTCGTCTCCGCCGAGGACGAAGGCGCGGCCGTCGTCGCGGAGATCCGCCGGCTCGCCGGGGGTCAAGAAACGGTGCCGTTGGAGGAGATCGCGATCCTCGCGCGCACGAACGCGCGCCTCACGGACTTCGAGGAGCTGCTGCACGAGGCGGGGATCCCGTTCCAGGGTGCGTCGCTGCTCGAGCGCGACGCGGCGCGCCGGATCATGCGCCGGCTCGAGCGCTCTCCCGATGACGCGGCCCGGGCGGTCCGAGCAGCGGCGCTCGAAGCGGGCTGGCTGGAGCGCGTGCCCGACAAGCTCGGCGAGCGCGAGCAGGTGCGGCAGACCGATCTCGCGCGCATCGTCAGGCTCGCCGAGGCGTTCGAGGGTGACTCCGCGTCGTTCGTCGCGGATCTCCGCCGCCGGTTCGATCCCGGAGGCGACGCTGCGCGCGGGGTCAACCTGCTCACGCTGCACCGCGCGAAGGGGCTCGAGTTCGACGCCGTGTTCATCCCGCGCCTGCAGGAGAAGGAGCTGCCCTCGAAGCAGGCGCGCTCCGAGGCCGAGCTCGCGGAAGAGCGGCGCCTGCTCTACGTCGGCATGACGCGCGCGAAGCGCGTGCTCTGGCTCACGTGGTCGGGCAGGCCCTCACGCTTCCTGAAGGAGCTCGGTGCCGCGGCCGCCGAGTCCGCTTCGCGCAGCGAACCGGGCTCGCGAGCCTGGACGCCGGACGGCGAGAAGTTGCGAGCCTGGCGCCTCGCCCGCGCGAAGGCGGACGGCGTCCCTCCTTACGTTGTCTTCCACGATTCGGTGCTGCACGCGATCGCGGACCTGCGTCCGGCGTCGCTCGGCGAGCTCGCGCAGGTCGCCGGCGTCGGCCCGGCGAAGCTCGAGCGCTACGGCGGGGAGGTCCTGACGGCGCTTGCTTAGAACAAGCTGAGCCCGCACGGCCACGGATCGCCCGAACTTCAGCGACGAACGGCGGAGAGCAGCAGATCGAGCATCACCTGCGGGTTGCGGCGCACGCGTGCGTCATCGGTGCGCTCGCGCTTGTGCAGCTCGAGTGCGCGCGGGTCGGTGAGCGGGCGCAGTCGCCCCTCGCGGATCAGCTGCTCGTCGACGCCGCCGAGCCTGCCGCCGTACGTCGTGTAGACGGGAACGCCGAGCGCGGCAGCTTCGCGGTTCATCGTCCCGCCGGCCGAGACGACGAGGTCAGCGAGTGCGATCAGGCTCTGCGCGTCGACGGCGCGCTCGGGGACGATCACCGAGGGGAGGTCGAGCGACCTGACGTAGTCGCGCTGTTCCTCGGTGCGCGGGATCACGAACGCATGAACCTCCTCCAGGCGGCCGAGGTGCTCGAGCGTCATCGGGAAGAGTGGGTTCGAGTGGCGGTGGTACAGCGATACGTCCGGCGGTGGGCGCAGGACGACGAGGACGCGCGCCGGGTCGATCGACCAGTCACGCAGCACGGCGTCGTCGGGCTCGAAGTCGGACAGGTAGTACTCCTCCTTCAGCCCGGGGTACTGCTGCAGCTTCGGCGGAACGGCACCGTACGTCTTCAGTCGCTCCGGCGGGATCGACGCGGGGACGACGACGCGCGTCGCCGCCCGGCAGCCGAGCTGATGCTGCAGCCACGCCCACTCGTAGTCGAACGTCGTCGAGCTCGGAATGTCGAGGCGGCGCGCCGTCATCGTCAGCTCGTGCGAGCCGTGTGCGAGCGCGAGGTCGAAGCCCCGAGGCCGCGCCCAGGTGCGCAGCGCCTTCAGGCGCGCCAGCAGCTGACGTGCCTTGCCGAGCGACGAGCGCCCGCCGTGCTGGCCGATCACCGTCGCCGTCATCCCGTGCGACTCGATCAGCTGCAGCGTCTGCGCGTACTCCCGCGCGGTGATCTCGACGTCGTGCCCTTGTTTCTCGAGCAACCGCACCAACGGGCGAAAGACGAGCGGGTGCGCGCTCGCGGTGAAATCGATCCAGATCCTCACGCGAGGACGCTCGCGAGAGACACGTCGCGGGTGACCCCTTCGACGTGACGCTCGTACCAGAGCGTGAACGACAGCAGGCCCCACAGCTGGCGCGAGAGGTCCTCGCGGGCCGCGACGTGGTCGTCGAGGACGCGCAGCACCGCCTCCGGCTGGAAGAACCCTTGCCGAAGCAGGTTGTCCGGACGCAGCGTCTCGCGTGCGAACGGCTCGAGCTCGCCGCGCAGCCACGCGGCCGCCGGGATCGAGAAGCCGCGCTTCCGGCCGTGTACGACCTCGTGCGGGAGCAGCGGCTCGACTGCCTTCCGCAGCAGGCGCTTCTTCGAGAAGCCACGCACCTTGTGGCGGACCGGGAGGGAGAACGCGAAGTTCGTGACGACGCTGTCCATGAACGGAACGCGCGCCTCGAGCGACCACGCCATCGAAGCGCGGTCGGTCTTCGTCAACAGGTCGTCGACGAGATAGAGCCCGAAGTCGACGTCCTGCAGGCGGGTGAGGAGCTCGTGACCGCTCGTCTCGGCGAAGCGCTCGCGGTAGCCGACCAGTGGATCGAACGCGCTGCGCCGTCCCGTCAACTCGGCCCTGACGTCGGCGTTGAAGATCTCCTTGTACGTATGGTGCCGCTCGAGCGGCGGCAGCGCCGCGGCGCGTGTGAAGCGCTTGAGGCGATAGTCGAAGCTGGCCTTCCTGGTCGAGCTCGGCAGGCGGTCGGCAACCGGACGCAGCCGCGCGGCAAGCGGGCCGAACCGCTCGGCCAGCAGGTCCGCGACGTATGTGTAGTAGCCGCCGAACAGCTCGTCGCCGCCCTCGCCGGACAGCGCGACCTTCACGTCCTCCGCCGCCAGCTTCGACACGAGGTACGTCGGCAGCGCCGACGAGTCCGCGAACGGCTCGTCGAACGCGTCCGCGAGTGCGGGGAGCAGCAGCGCCGCGTCAGGGCGCAGCGTGAGGTCGCGATGCACAGTGCCGTACCGCGCCGCGACTGCGCGCGCGCCGTCGAGCTCGTTGAATGTCGCCTCCTCGAACCCGATCGAGAACGTGCGCACCGCCTCCGACGACTCCTCCGCCGCGAGTGCCGTGAGCGCGCCCGAGTCGACGCCGCCGGAGAGCAGCACACCGACGGGCACGTCCGCGATCAGGTGCGCGCGCACCGAGTCGCGCAGGCGGGCGCGGCACTCCTCGACGAGCTCGGCTTCGTCGTCGTGCCGCACCGGCAGCGGGCCCGTGCGCGCGTAGCGCTCGAGCGCGACACGCCCGTCCTGCCATGTCAGCGTATGCCCGGGCAGCAGCTTGCGGATGTCCTCGAAGATCGAGAGCGGGCCCGGAACGACGTTGAACGCGAGAAAGCCGTCGAGCGCGTCGAGGTCGATCTCGCCCTTCGGCAGCGCGTCGAGCTCGGACGCGAACGACAGCTCTCCGCCGACGTCGCGGTAGTACAGCGGCTTGATCCCGAACCGGTCGCGCGCCAGCACGAGCCGGCGCCTGCGCGCGTCCCACACCGCGACGGCGAACATCCCGCGCAGCCGCTCCCAGAGCCTCGGGCCCCACTCCTCGTAGCCGTGGACGAGCACCTCGGTGTCGCAGTGCGTGTGGAAGCTGTGCCCCGCGCGCTGCAGCTCGAGCATCAGCTCGCGGTAGTTGTAGATCTCGCCGTTCTGCACGACGACGACCGAGCCGTCTTCATTCGCGATCGGCTGGTCGCCGCCCGTGAGGTCGATGATCGCAAGCCGCCGCGCGGCGATCCCGACAGGCCCGTCGATGTGCGCGCCCTCGGAGTCCGGCCCGCGGTGGTAGAGCGTCGCCGACATCCGCCGGACCCGCTCGGCGTCGACGGCGCCGCGACCGGACGCGATCCCGCAGATCCCGCACATGGCGCCAGTCTAGGTGCGCCGCGAGATCGTCTGGCGCAGCACGCGAAAGGCGGTGAGGACGACCGTGCGCAGGTACAGGCGCACGGAGCGGTCGGCGATCCATTCGAGATCGTGCGCGAGCTTCTCCGCCATCGAGGTCTCGTAGCCGCGCCGCACCTGCGCGAATCCGGTCAGTCCCGGCCGCACGACGAGCCGCTGCCAGTACGCGGGCAGATCGCGCGCGAGCTCGGCGAAGAAGCGCGGCCGGATCGGCCGCGGTCCGACGAACGACATGTCGCCGCGCAGCACGTTCCAGAGCTGCGGGATCTCGTCGAGCTGCGATGCCTTGAGCCAGCGGCCGATGCTCGTGAGCTCTGCGTCGGTGCGGCGGACGAGCTCCTCGCCGAGGTACTGCCCGATGCGCTCCTCGGCGCCCGACCGCAGCGTCCGGAACTTCAGCATCTCGAAGAAGCGACCGCCGCGCCCGACGCGCTGCCCGCGGTAGAGAACGGGACGTCCACTCGTGACGAGCACGACGCCGGCGATGAGCAGGGCGACCGGCGACAGGACGATCAGGAACAGCCCGGAGAGCAGCACGTCGAGTGTCCGCAGCTCGAGGTCGATCCGCCGCTTCGGCGTGTCGGCCGCGAGGCGGGTGTAGCCCGTGACGAGCGTGTCTTCGAGCCGAGGTGGCGCAGCTGACACCCGAGCGATGGTAAACCGTCCGCGATGAACGTCACCGGAATCGACCACGTGCAGGTCGCCGCTCCCGCGGGCTGCGAGGCAGAGGCGCGGGCGTTCTACGGCGGGTTGCTGGGCCTCGACGAGCTGCCCAAGCCGGAGCGGCTCGCCGCGCGCGGCGGCTGCTGGTTCCGTGCGGGTGGTCAGGAGCTGCACGTCGGCGTCGAGCAGCCGTTCGCGCCGGCGCGCAAGGCGCACCCGGGCCTCGTCGCCGCCGACCTCGACGAGCTCGCCTCGCGCCTCGGCGCCGCGGGCATCGAGGTGAGCTACGACGATACGATCCCGGACGCGAAGCGCTTCTACGCGGCCGATCCGTTCGGCAATCGCCTCGAGTTCCGCCAGGCGTAGCCGCCCTCGACGAACCGCGGCTCGTTACGGTGGCTGCCACCGTAAGGACCTGGGCACGCGGGCACCGAAAGTCGCGTGCGAGCAGGGGAAACGATCGCCTCGTCACACGGCGGGCACGAAGCGGACACATTCCCGTGACGGTGGCTGCCGCCGTCTTGGGGCGCCTCTCGTGACTGAACGGGCACGGATCCGTGACGCTTTCGTGCGCGTGTCTGACACCGGACGTGTCCGTAGGGAGGGACCGCGCTGGTATAAGCTTCGCTTATGGATACTCGGCAGCTGCAAGCCTTCTGCGAGGTCGTGGAGCGGAAATCCTTCTCGCTCGCGGCCGAGCGGCTCGGCGTGACTCAGCCGGCCGTCTCGCTGCAGGTGCGCTCGCTCGAGCGGCGGCTCGGCACGCAGCTGCTCGACCGCTCGGGCCGGCGGGTCGAACCGACGGAGAGCGGGCTCAAGCTCTATCGGTCCGCGCAGCGCCTGCTCGCGCTCGAGGAGGAGATCCTGGGGGAGCTCGCGGACGAAGCGACCGGCGCACTCGACGGCACGTTCGAGATCGGCGCGTCGACCGGTCCCGGCGGCGTGGTCCTCTCCCAGATCCTCTGCCAGTTCGCGGAGGCGCATCCCGCGCTGCACGTCGCCCTCAGCGTCTTCGACACGCAGACGATCGTCGAGCGCGTCGCCGACCGGACGCTGCAGCTCGGCGTCGTCGGCGCCGCGCCGCGCCATCGTGGCGTGGAGTACGAACCGTTCTTCCACGACACGGTCGTCCTCGCGTGCCCGCCCGGCCATCGCTTCGCCGAGCGCACGGTCGCGCTAAGCGAGTTGAAGGAGGAGCAGTTGATCGTGATGCAGGAGGGTGCCGGTGTTCGCCAGATGATCGAGGACGAATTGCGGCGGGCCGGCATGCGCCTGCGCGACCTCGACGTCCGCGTCGAGCTCGGCCTGCAGGAGTCCGTGACGAGCGCGGTCCGCGGCGGCTTCGGCGTCACGTTCATCTCGCGCTCGTCGATCGAGGACGATCTCGCGGCGGGTCTGCTGACCGAGGCGCGCGTGGAGGGGCTCGAGCTCGAGCGCGAGATCCACCTCGTGCGCGCCAGCGGCCGCTCCGAGACGCGCGCCGCCCGCGCGTTCCTCGAGTTCGCGCGCGACCGGCTCGCATGATCGTCCGCTGGAGCCTCGCCGAGCTCCCGGAGGTGCTCGCCGAAGCAGAAATCGAGCGGCCGTTCCTGATCGCGAGCCCGCGCTGGAAGAGTCTCGACCTGCCGCACGTCGAATGGTGGACGGAGGTGCCGTCGCATCGCGTCGAGGTCCCCGACGCCGCGGACGGGATCCTCGCGGTCGGAGGCGGCTCCGCGATCGACACCGGCAAGTTCGCCTCCGCGCAGGCGGAGAAGCCCGTCGTGCACGTCCCGACGACCTACTCCGGTGCCGAGTGGACGACGTTCTATGGCATCCGCTCGCCTGACCGCATGATCCGGGGCGGCGGGGGAGGAGCGCGCCCGGCCGGGATCGTCTACGACGTCGACCTGACGCTGGACCTACCCGGTGACGTCACCGCCGGCACGGCGCTGAACGCGCTGGCGCACTGTGCCGAAGCGCTGTACGTCAGGGGTCGAAGCGCCGAGGGCGACGAGCAAGCGCTTGCAGGGGCCCCGCTGATCGCGGACGCGCTTCCCCGCGCGCTCGCCGACGCCGGCGATCGCGGCGCGCGCACAGAGCTGCTT
>JABFWJ010000476.1 GCA_013362295.1 Thermoleophilia bacterium | reverse complement strand
AAAGCTCGGGCAGCGTTCCGGCGCCGAGGGAAAATGATGGTCGGTCAGGTCCGGTACCCCTGGATTCAGAGTGTGGGCAGTACGGCGAGGACGGGTTGGCGTTCTGAGGAGCGGCTGTTCTTCAATGCCAAGGCGAGTGAAGACGACTCCCTCCGCCTGGTGCTCACGCTTCCGAAGGACATCGACGCAGCGCAGGCTGCCGCGGAGATCACTCGTCGAGCGTCCGCATACCGGCTGACGGCCGAGTCGGAACTGGACGAGGAGGAGCGCTCGAAGCTCGAAGAATTGGGCCGGGCGAATCCGCTTCCGCCCGATCCGACGGCTGGAAAAAACGACGCTCGATACTTCGAGTTCCCGACGTTCTGGTTCATGAACGAACAGTCGGCGCGACTTCTCCCAACTACTTCGGCAGGCGACGGGTCGCCACAGCAGAGTCACGTCTAACTGAGCGAAGGCGAGTACGAAGGGTTGTTCGACCGGGCCGAAGCGTCCTTCATCGCTTCGCGGCGGGCGCATCGCGCCTGCGCGCGCAGCCCAGGTAGCTCGTCAGCGCCTGAGATCCGGGATGCGGCGGGACCGTCGGCCCCGCCGCATCCGCCGCATCCGCCGCTTCAGCCGACTTCGTCCGCGCCCGTCGCCGGGCAGTTCGCCGGGTCGCCGTGGTCCGTCGCGCAGGTGTCCGTCGCCAGGAGATGGAAGTCCCGCACGGTCGGGTCGACGAAGGCCGGCGTGCACACCCGGTCAGTAGCGCTGCAGGCAGGCCCCATCACCCAGACGTCGTAGCTGTACTGCGGGGTCAGCCCGAAAGCGCACGCACCACCGCGCGGAGCCGGGAAGATGTTCCCGCGGACGATCATCGCGGTCGAGCAGTTGAAGATGCTCGACGCGTCGATCGCGGTGTTGTACTGAATCACGACGTTCGCACACGTGTCGCCGGTCGAGCCGATGCTGAGCGAGGCACCGGGCCTCCGTTCGGGGTTGAGCACGTTGCCCTCGATCGTGAGGTGGTCGAGCGTGTCGTTGAACGGCCGCGCGATGACGTTCGACGTCGGACAATTGAAGAACGTCGAGTTGCGGATCGTCGTGAAGTGCCCGGCGAGAATCTGCACGCAATCGTCGTGGACTCCGGCATTCGGGAACCCGGCGCACCCGTTGTCGTGGTCGCTCACGTCGTGGATATAGACGTGGTCGACCGTGACGCGCGTCGTCGCGATGGCGTTCCGCTGCCAGACCTGCAGCCCGTCCTCCGCCCCCGTGACGCACGAGTCGATGGGGCCGATCTCCCCGTCGACGATCGTCGTGTCGTTGCCGACGATGAAGGCATGGGCCGTGTGGATATCGCGGAACGTGACGAACTGTCCCGGCGGCGTGACGTCGTAGCCACCGCTCACCGACATGCTCCGGAACTCGACGTACGCGCCTGTGATCGCCAGCGACGTCACGCTGACGGCCGCGCCGGGAGCCGGCGCGACGACCACAGGGGCCGGTCCGGCCTTGACCGCCGAGATCGTCTGTGCGGGATACGACCCCGCGGCGACCTCCACCACCTGGCCCGGTGCAGCGAGGGTGATCGCGCGGCTGAACGTCGCGCACGGCGCCGTCGAGGTGCAGGAGCCGGCGTCGGAGCCACCGGGTGCGACGAAGAAGCTCGCGCCGGTACCGGTGCCCGTGCAGACCGCCGTCGTCACCGGAACTGTCGCCCGCGGCGAACGGTTGCCTGCCGCGTCGACCGCGTCGACTCCGAGCGAGTACGACGTCGCGCACACGAGCCCGGAGACGGTCGCCGACGTCGAGGTCGACGAACCGACCTGAGTGCCGTCGCGGTAGACGCCGTAGCCGACGACGCCGACGTCGTCAGTCGAGGCTGTCCAGTCGAGCGCCGCCGACGTCTCGCCCACCGAGCTCGCGACGAGTGCTCCCGGCGTGGACGGCGGCGTCGTGTCGGGGCAGGGGCTCGTCGCCGCCTGGAGCGTCGACTGCAGTGAGCGGTTGCCCGCGGCATCGACGGCATCGAAGGCGAGGCCGTACGACGTTGCGCATGCGAGTCCGGTGAACGTCGTCGACGTCGCCGTCGTCGAGCCGACGAGGGTCCCGCCGAGATACTTGCCGTAGGCGCTGACGCCCACGTTGTCGGTCGAGGCGGTCCACGCGACGGTGATCGACGTCGCGGTGCTGCCCGTGACGTGGGGCGTCCCGGGCGCGGTCGGAGGCTGCGTGTCCGGTGCCGGCGCGTCGACGCGCGTGTTCATGTCGGTCACGATCTCCGACGCCGCGAGCGGTCGCGCATACAGCCGTACCTCGTCGATCGAGCCGCGGAAGAACTCGCCTCGGACCGCGTCACCGCCGAAGCGGAGCGGTGAGGTCGAATCAGGCGGCGATCCGGCCGCGAGGGTCGTCGACACGAGCGTCCCGTTGACGTACAGGCGAACGGCCGCGGCGTCGAACGTCTCCGCCACGTGTGTCCAAACGGCAGACGAGACCGCTGCCGTGCCGAAGGCCGTCTGCTCGGTCGCGCCGGCCGTGACGACTGCTGCCGGTTGCGAACGACTCGAGTTCGCGTAGAGCCCGAAGACGATCCCGGCTGTCCGTTCCTTGACGGCCACCGCTTGCCAGGCGCTTCCGCCGGCGTTGTGCGGCTTGACCCAGGCCTCCACCGTGAACCCGCTCGTGAAATGCAACGACGCACTGTCGGCGACCGTGACCCAAGAGCTCTTGCCGTCGAACGACAGCGCGCCCCCGTACTTGCCTGCCGAGACCCAGGTGGTCCTGGTCGTCGTCCCGGTGTTGCCATTGCCGGAGGCGTCGACCACGGTATTCGGGACGTCGAACGAATACGCAGCCACTAGTCCCGGAGTCGCTCCCACAGCCGAGCCGGTGCCGCCGGCCGACGTGAGCGCGACCATCGTCGCAGCGCCGCAGAGGAGCGTACGCAGGCACAGAGCCATTGCTGCTTCCTCTCATCGATCGATCTTCACTCGGCGGCCCGCCGCCCGCGGCGTCTCTAAGCTCGCCGCACCGGTCTCCTCGTTCGCCGGTGCAGGCCTCCGAATTACGTCCGGGCGATCCTACGCCTCACCTCACGCATGGCATAGTCGCGCAGTGTCAGGCGAGTACGAAGGGTTCTTCGGCGAGGAAGTCGCCGCCCGGTACGACCAGGACGACGGGATGTTCGACCCTGCGGTCGTCACGCCGGTCGTCGATGCGCTCGCGGACCTCGCCGGGAACGGCAGGGCGCTCGAGTTCGCGATCGGGACCGGGCGGATCGCGCTCCCGCTCGCCGCGCGCGGCGTGCCCGTGGTCGGGATCGACAACTCGGAGGCGATGGTGGCGCGGCTGCGCGCGAAGCCCGGCGGTGACGACATCGACGTCGCGGTCGGAGACTTCTCCACGACGCGGGTCCCCGGCGAGTTCGCCGTCGTCTATCTCGTCTTCAACACGATCTTCAACCTCGTCACGCAAGACGCCCAGGTCGCCTGCTTCGAGAACGCGGCGGCGCACCTCGAAACCGGCGGGGTGTTCGTCATCGAGACGGGCGTACCGGGGCTGCAGCGTCTCCCGCCCGGCCAGACGATCATCCCGTTCCGCGCGGAGCCCGAAGGGATCTCATTCGACGTCTACGACGTCGTCACCCAGAGGGCGAGCTCGCAGCACTTCGTCTACGAGGAAGGCCGCGTGAAGGCTTTTCCTGTGGATTTCCGCTACGCGTGGCCGGCGGAGCTCGATCTGATGGCACGCATCGCGGGCCTGAGGCTGCGCGACCGCTGGGCCGGCTGGCGGCGCGAACCGTTCACCGCAATGAGCGGCTCGCACGTCTCCGTGTACGAGAAGTGAGGAACCCGCCGGCGCCGGCCGCCGCGGCGAGTGCGAGGCCGATCAGGTTCGTCGTCACGCACGTCCGGCAGGCGTTGCAGCAGGCCGTCGCCGTCGGCGCGTGCTCGCCGTAGCGGGACGCGGTCTGCGCGAGCCGGCCGGAAGCGATCACCTTCATAGGTGGAGTATCGCCGAACTGCTCGAATCTGGTTCCGCTGCGCGGAATCAGATTCGGTTCGCAGCCGAACCTGATTTGGCGCAGCCAAACCAGATTCGAGCTCTTGGGTTTTCCCCTGCGTCCCAACGCGATCAGCGTCCGCGACGCCGCTTCTCGCTCTTCCGGAACTCGTCCTCGGTCGGCAGCTCACCGCGCCTGCGCGCGGCGACGACGCAGTCCATGTGCGCATGCCGGCGCTTCGAGACGTCGCCCTCCGGCGCGAGCAGCGCATGGGCGCTCGTCGCGTGCAGCATCCCGTCGCACAACGGGCACACGTAGCTCGCGGGCCTGAGGCTCTGGGCCGGCCGCATCGCCCACCACCGTGCTTGCACGATCGCGACGATACCCTCGCGCGGTGAGGTGGCTCCGCTCGCTCGACCCGCAGCTGCCGCGCGAGGTCTGGCTGCTGCAGCTCGGCGGCGTCATGAACTCGTTCGGCAACGGCCTCGTGTTGCCGTTCCTCGTCATCTACCTCCACGACGTGCGCGGCTTCGGGCTCGGCGTCTCCGGCCTGGTCGTCGCGGTCTCGGCTGCGGCGCAGCTCACGGCGGGCCTCGTCGCGGGGCCGCTCGTCGATCGCTTCGGCCCGCGCACCGTGCTCGGCGCGGGCCTCGTCATGCAATCGGTGGGGTTCGGTCTCTTCCCGCTGGTGCGCAGCCCGTGGCACGCGTTCGCACTGATCGCAATCGAGGGCGCGGGGAGCGCCGGGTTCTGGCCGAGCCAGTCGACGCTGATCGCGCGCCTGACCCCGCCCGCGCGCCGGCATGCGGCGTACGCGCAGCAGCGCGTGACGATGAACCTCGGTATCGGACTCGGCGGTCTCAGCGGCGGGCTGATCGCGAGCGTCGCGCATCCCTCGACGTTCACGGTGCTGTTTCTCGTCGACGCCGCGACGTTCCTCGCGTACGTCGGCGTGCTCGGGCTGGTCCACGATCCCGGCATCGCGGAGGAGGAGCGGGCCGAGACGGCGGCGTCCTACCGACCGGTCTTGCGCGACCGGCTCTTCGTCCGCCTCTGGGGGCTCAACTTCCTGTTCGTGACGGCCGGTTACTCGCTCTTCAACCTCGTCCCGCCGTTTGCACGCGACCATGCGCACCTCAGCGAGCGGCAGATCGGGGCCGTCTTCTTCGTCAACACGGGACTGATCGTCGTCGTGCAGCTTCCGATCAGCCGCGCGATCGAGGGGCATCGCCGGCTGCGCGCGCTCGCGCTCATGCCGCTGTTGTGGGTCGGAGCATGGCTGCTCGTCGACGCCGGCGGCTACTGGCTGGACGGAAGCGCCGCGTTCGTCGTGATCATGATCGCGCTCGCGGTGTTCGGCGTCGGCGAGTGCTTCCACGGCCCCGCGCACCAGGCGCTCGTCGCCGAGATCGCGCCCGACCATCTGCGCGGCCGCTATTTCGCGGTGCATTCGCTCTCGTGGGGGCTCGCCGGCACCGTCGGTCCTGCCGTCGGCGGCTTCCTGCTCGCGTCGGCGCCGTTCACGCTCTGGCCCGCGGCGGCTGCGACGTGCGTCCTCGCCGCCCTCGGGTCGTTGCGCACCGAGCCGCTTGTGCCAGAGCGCTACCGCCGCATCCCGAGAACCGAGCCGGCGCCGCCCGTGATCGACATCGCACCCGCAAGCTAGGCGGGAAACGCCGTTAGAATGGCGAACATGCCGCTGGTTCCAGTGATCGAGGACCCGCTCAGTACCGATGCCGAGCCTGCCTCGCATCCGGCGCACTCGTGCGCGCGACACCGTGGTCACCGCCTCGGCGCCGCAGTCACCGCCCGCTGAGCTCAGCGCCGCAGGCCTCACCTGGATTCACCTCGACTCGCCGTCGCTGCCGCATGCGCAGGAGCTCGCCGAGCGCTTCGGCTGGCATCCCCTCGACGTGGAGGACGTGCTGTCGAAGCGCCAGCGGCCGAAGGTCGACGACTACGCCGACGAGGGCTACCTCTTCGGCGTGCTGCACTTCCCGGTCTACGACCGCGCGATCCAGCGCCTGAACGCAGCCGAGCTCGACGTCTTCGTCGGACCGGACTACCTCGTCACGCTCCCCACCGTCGAGCTGCTGCCGATCACGCGCCTCTTCCGCCGCTGCGAGGAGGACCCGGCGTTCCGGGAGCAGCTCTTCTCGAAGGGCTCCGGCCGGTTGCTCTACGAGGTGCTCGACGACCTCTTCGACTACTGCTTCCCGATTCTCGACAAGATCGGCCACAAGCTCGACTCGCTCGAGGACGATGTGTTCGAGGGTCGCTCCGAGGAGGTCGTCCGCGACATCTCGAACGTCAAGCAGGAGATCAGCAGCTACCGCAAGATCATCAAGCCGGAGCGCTCGACGCTCCGCCTGCTCGAGCGCCACGTCGAGCGGTTCCTGCCCGAGGAGCTCGAGCTGTACTTCGACGACATCGTCGACGCCGCTGAGCGCATGTGGGACATCCTCGACAACTACAAGGAGGTCGTCGAGGCGCTCGAGGACACGAACGAGTCGGTGATCCAGCACCGCCAGAACGACGTGCTGCGCATCCTGACGGTGTTCTCGGTCGTGTTGCTGCCGCTGACGCTGATCACGGGCTTCTTCGGGATGAACGTGCACTTCCCGGGCTTCGAGACCGCGTGGGCCTTCTGGCTTATCTTTGCCGGGATGGTCGCGACGCTGATCGGGCTGCTGGCGTTCTTCCGGCTCAAGCGCTGGCTCTGATGCCGAAGCCGCTGTGGGCGCCCTGGCGCCTGGAGTACATCGAGCAGGCGGACGAGCTCGACCGCTGCATCTTCTGCGAGCCCGAAGAGGAACTGCTCGTCCACCGCGGCGAGCACGCCCTGGTCGTGCTGAACAAGTTCCCGTACTCGTCGGGGCATCTGCTCGTCGCGCCGCACCGGCACCTCGCCGACTTCGGCCGGCTCTCCGACGAGGAAGCACTCGAGGTTCACCGACTCGGCGCCCGAGGGATCGAGGCGCTCCGAGCCGAGTACGAGCCGCACGGTCACAACCTGGGTTGGAACCTCGGCCGCGTCGCCGGTGCCGGCATCGAGGATCACGTGCATCTGCACGTCGTGCCGCGCTGGAACGGCGACACGAGCTTCATGCCGGTGCTCGCCGACGTCAAGGTCCTGCCCGAAGCGCTCGAGCGCACGGCCGAGCGGCTGCGCCCCCACTTCGCCTG
>JABFWJ010000412.1 GCA_013362295.1 Thermoleophilia bacterium | reverse complement strand
CCGGGACGATCCACTGCGAGAGGAGAAGGGTGACGCCGCCGAGCGCGAACACCCCGACCGTGTGCGTTGCCGTCGTGATCAGGCCGTGGAGCGCTGCGTGCCAAGGCGGGCCGCGCGAGCCGACGAGGTAGGCCGAGACGATCGTCTTCCCGTGACCAGGAGAGAGAGCGTGCGCGGCGCCCCAGAAGAGCGCCAGCGCCAGCGAGCCGAGGATCACGAGCGCGCTCAGATGCCGGCGACCGACGAGCGAGGCGAAGCCGGACTCGGCGATCCGGTCCGGCGCGGCGAGCGCCTTTCCGGCCAGCAGACTCGGGGGCGTGTCCTGCGTCGGCCCGAGGCGCGCGGCCGCATGCGTGACGTCGAGCGGGCTGCTCAGCAGGTCCTTCGGATACGCGCGGAGCTCGTCGGAGGCAGAGCGCGTCTGCGCGCCGAAGACGATCTCCTTCCAGCCGATCCGGCCCGCGTAGTTGCGGTCGACGACCTCGATCTGCGACGCGCGCGCGAGGGGCGGGCCGGCGAGGATCGCCTGAAACCGGGTCGTCCGCAGGCCCGCCGCGCCGGGGGGATGCGCGAGCGCGGTCTTCGTCACGCGCAGCGCCGCGCGGCGGCCGTCGATCGTCACCCGCAATCTCGCGACGTGCGGCGCGACTCGCTGCAGCGTCGGGATCTCCGCCATGTCGACGACGTAGCGCACGTACAGCCGATCGCCGGCGACCTCGACGCGCGCGAACCTGTTGATCGTGAAGTTGCCCAGCGGATGCGCGAACGCGACCGCCGGGACGAGCAGGTAGAGCAACGTGACGAGCAGCAGCAGCCGCTTCATGACGCGAGCCTCCTCAGTGTCGGGGCCCAGAGGACCGAGAAACGCGGGTTGAGCGCTCGGGCGCGGCGCGCCCACGGACGCGGGTCGCTTCCCAGGCAGCGTTCGATCTCCGCCCGGTGAAAGAACTTCGCCGCGTCCCTCGTCCCGAGCCTGAGCGCGAGCGTCGAGTAGCGCAGCGCTTCGGCGCAGCGACCGTTGCGTGTGAGCGCCCAGGCCAGGACGTCGTCGCCGTCGATCGAGGGGCGCGAGCGCTGCGCTGCCCTCGCCAGCGTCAGCGACGCGCGCAGCCGGATCCCGTGGTCGACGTCGAAGAGCGCGGTCTCGAGATCGGTGCGCACGCCGTTCGCGCGCAGCAGCCGCCGGATCCCTTCCTCGGTCGCGTACTGGAGGCGCGCCGCCCGCCCGCGGTCCGAGACGTCCAGCAGGTCGCCGTAGAGGCCGACGAACTGGGGCAGCGGAATCGTCTCGACGGCTCGGCGCTCGAGCGCCGTCGCGGGTTCGAGGTCTCCGCGTGCCACGCCCACCTGCGCGAGGGCGTCGAGGGCGTACACGTAGCCCGGGAACGCGCGGAGCGCGGAACGCAGGTGCTGGGCTGCGACCGCGAGCCGGCC
Organism: Thermoleophilia bacterium; assembly: GCA_013362295.1. Taxonomy (GTDB): domain Bacteria; phylum Actinomycetota; class Thermoleophilia; order Gaiellales; family Gaiellaceae; genus PALSA-600. Next base: position 5,742 of record JABFWJ010000412.1, on the reverse strand, counting down.
GCGGCCGAGCTCGAGCTTTCCGAGCTGTGTCTCCGTCCACGCAAACGGCTCCGGCTCGTCGGCTGCGGCGTCCCGCGCGAGCAGCAGCGCGTCTCGCGCGCCGTCGAGCCGGCCGAGCAGCTCACGCGCATACGCGACGCGCGCGTACGACGAGACGCCGGGCTTCAGGCGCACCATCGTGTCGAACTGGCGGAATGCCGCGCGGTAGCGGCCGAGCTCGAGCAGCGCATCGCCGACGACGCCGTGGTTGCGTGCCGTCGACGGCGAGATCCTCAAGGCGGTGCGGCCGAGGTCGAGCGCGCGCGCGAAGCGATGGCGCGACAGCTCGAGCGACGCGAGCCCGCTCGTGGCGTCGAGATCGCGCGGTGCGAGACGCAGCGCACGCCGCAGGACGCCCTCCGACTTCGTGTAGTAGCTCGGGTCGCCCGTCTCGCGCGCCCGCTGCTGGTAGGCGAGCCCGAGCAGGTCGAGCCCGCGCACGTTCGACGGCCGCGCGCGCAGCCGGTCCTGCAGCCGCAGCACGAGCGCCTGGGTATCGCCGGCCGCGAAGCCGGCCGCCAGCTGCCCACTCGAGACGTGTCCCGGGGCCGGTCCCCGGGGCACGTCCCTCGCGGACAGGCCGCCGAGGAGCAGGGCGGCGGTGGTCACGACCACCGCCGCCCCTGCGACCAGGAACCGCATCCCGGTCACTACTTCTGCTCCCCGTGCGTGTCGGCCGCCCCGCTCTGCGGGTCGGCGACGTACGGGAACGCCGTCATCGCCTGCGTGTCGCCGTCGTCGACGCCGTCGCCGAGCGGCAGCTTGTGCCCGACGAGGAAGCCCCCGACCGCCTGCTCGGAGATGTCGACCACGTCGTCGCCGAGCCGCCGGCCGTTCGGGAAGCCCTGGTTGTCCCCGCCGAGGACGCCGAGCCGCGACACCTTGTTCGCCGGCGTCACGGGCACCGCCAGGTTGATGCGAAGCTCGTCCGCCGGGGTGCTGCCGGTGAACGTGACGTTCGGGATGCCGGTCAGCAGCACCTGGACGAGATCGTCGCGATTCGTCTCGGGAACGCCGAGGTTGTAGAGCTTGTTGATCACCGCCGCGAGGATCGGTGTCCGGTAGTACCGGACGAACTGCCTGTCCTGCGACGGGCCGAGGCGGTTCCACTTGTCCTTCAACGTCGTGGGGATCACCACTTCGTTGATCAGCGGGGTGCCGAGGCGCGACACCTGCACCCACGAGGCGCGACGGCCCTTCTTCTTCCGTGCGTCGTCGTTCTTCTCGACAGCGGTCCGGCGCCGATCGGCGGCCGACCAGATGCCGATCGTGTGCGACGCGGTGTCGAGCTGCGAGATCGGGATCTGCAGCGCGATCGAGTGCACGGCATACCCGGCGAGGAAGTCCTTGCCGCCGCCGGTGCTGCCGGTGCCCTTGCGGATCGCGAGCAGGTCGAAGATGTCGCCGACGTCGCCGAAGAACGGATCGTCTCGCTGGCCGGCGAACACCTGCCCGCCGCCGTCGAGCGGCGTGACGGCCTTCGCCGCGAGCGCGTGGTAGTCGGGCGTCGTGCGCGGCCCGATGTTGTCGGGCGGCGTGGTCCCGCGCGCGACGATGCGCGCCTTGCCGTTCTCGACGCGCGTCACGGTGTACGGCTGCGTCGTATCGCCGAGGAAGAACTGTCCCGCCTTCCGCTGGAACTGGAAGTAGTACGAGACGTCCGCGCGTCCGTCGCCGTTGCGGTCGACGTAGACGTCGTACCGCGCCGTCGGCGAGAACGTGTAGTAGTTCGGCCCCGCCGCCGGGTCCTCGCCCGGGATGAAGTTGCTGACGATCGTCAGCGTGTCGGGCTTGTCCGGCGAGCGGAACGCGTACAGGTCCGTGTTGTCCGCAGACGGGTCCTCCGAGATGAGCGGCGCCTCGCGATGGCTCGACGCGTTCGCCGCGGCCGGGCCGCGTCCGTGGGCGAGCGCCGCCACGAGGGCGAGCGCCGTCAAAGCTGCCACCGCCAGGGCGGCTGCCGGTTTGCGCATTGCTGTTGTCCTCCTGTGAGGGTGGTCGCCCGCGTGTTGCCGACGACGTGAACGCGCGTGATTCGCGCGCACCGGCGGATCGGTTCGGTTCCCTCCTAGAGGCCTTCGCGGACGCGCTCGGCGATCGACGCCATCTCGAGCGTCGCGCCCGTCACGTCGCGCAGGAGCTCGTCCGCCGTCGGCCCCTGGCCCAGCGACCACAGCTCGCGCAGCAGGTCACCGGCGTCGCGCTTCGCGAACCACTCGCTCCCGAACTCGCTGCGCAGGAAGTCGCGAAGCTGCGCCTCGAACGCCCACGAGCGGAGGTAGCCCGTGACGTAGAAGCTGCCGTCGATGTCGTCGAGGTAGCTCTCGGGGTTCACGGGCAGCTTGAGCGCGTCGCCGAGGATCTCCGCGTAGCGGCCACGCATGGCCGGGACGTCCTCCGTCTGGAAGAACTCGATCTCGTAGAGCAGCTTCGCCGAGTAGCGCCGCACGAAGTAGAGGAGCGACACGGCGCCGTCGTGTGCCAGCTCCTCGATCCGCGGCACGTCGAGGCGACGGTTCAGCCAGGCGGGATCGGTGACGAGGTGCTGCATCAGCATCGCCCAGCCCTCGGTGACCGCCATGTCGCCGAGGCGCCGAGCCTCCATCAGCAGCTCGCCGTCCGTGTGCGCGTAGTGCTCGGTGTGGCCCGCCTCGTGGAAGAGCGCCTCCCAGTCGTCCTTCCCGCCGATCGGCTGGATGACGAGCATCACCCTCCCGGGCACGTCGATCGGCGCGCAGAACGCGCGTGGCGACTTGCTCGGCCGCACGTCGAGGTCGAGGTGCACGTTCTCCTGCCCACGCAGGTCGATGCCGAGGTCGCCGAGCGTGCGCTCGAGCGCGGGCAGCATCTGGTCGTTCGGGTAGAGCTGGTCGAGCTCGGGCGCGCGGAAGAGCCGCACGACGTCCCACGGCCGCGCCTCGTCGAGGCCGATGCCGAGCCGCGCGCGGAACAGCTTGTCCCCTTCGCGCTCCCAGAGCTTCTCGGTCTCGTCCAGCAGCTCGCGGCACTCGTCCGCGATCTCGTCGAGGCGGAAGCCGAAGCGCTTGTACAGCTCGTAGTAGTTGGGTGAATCGAGCTGCCGCACTGCCTCGCGGTCGATCTGCACCGCCTCGAGGTAGACGGGGTTGAGGTGCTCGTCGAGCAGCCGCACGCGCGTCTCCTCGAGCCGCTGCCGCCTGTCGCGCTCCGGCTCGTTCGACATCGCGACGCGCAGCATGCGGTACGGGATCGTGTCGCCGTCGACCGCCGCCTCCAGCTCGGTCTCGGCCTTCGCGACGCGCGCCTGGTGCTCGCGCGTCAAGTTGCCGAGGAAGCCCTCGCACGCGAACCGCCACAGCTCGGTCGGCGCACCGGCGAGGCTCTGCGCCGTCTCGAGCTTCGTGAGCTCCTCGTAGCGCTCGTAGACCTGCTCGACGTCGAGCGTCTCCTTCAGCCCGGCGAAGTGGAGGTAGTACTCCTCGTCGAGATCGTGGATGAAGCTGTCCGCGTCGTCGCGGAAGCGGTCCAGCTGGCGGATGGTCGGCGGGGCGGCGGACACCGGCGCCTAGGATACGGCCCCGTGCGCGAGCTGACGATCACTACCGAGCGGCACACGCAACTCCTCGACATCACGACGCAGGTGCGCGAGGCCGCCCGTGGCTCGCGCGGCGCGGCGATCCTCGTCTACGTCCCGCACACGACGGCCGGTCTCACGATCAACGAGCACGCCGATCCGATGGTCGCCCGCGACTTCGAGATGGCGCTCGATCGCATCGCGCCGACGGGCTGGGGATGGCGGCACATCGAGGAGGGCGAGGAGAACGCGCCCTCGCACATCCGCGCCTCCCTGATGGGGCCGCAGGTGCTGATCCCGCTCACCGACGACGGCGAGCTCGCCCTGGGCACCTGGCAGGGGGTCTTCTTCTGCGAGCTCGACGGCCCGCGCACGCGCTCGGTCTACGTGACCGTCCTCCAGTGAGCCTCTCGAGCGGCCTGCTGGTCTAGCCTCTGGGCGTGGCCGCGCCCGTCCAGCGAGACCAGGAGCTCGAGCTGACCGTCGAGTCGCTCGCGTACGGCGGAAACGGCGTCGCGCGGCTCGACGGCTTCGTCGTCTTCGTGCGCCGCGGGCTCCCCGGAGACACCGTCAAGGCGCGGGTGACGAAGGTGCAGCGCCGCCACGCGGAGGCGCTCGCGACCGACCTCGTCGCAGCCGGGCCGCACCGCGTCGACGCGCCGTGTGCCCACTACCCGGCCTGCGGCGGCTGCCGTTTCCAGGATCTCGCCTACGAAGCCCAGGTCGCCGCGAAGCAGCAGTGGGTCGCGGACTCGCTGCAGCGCCTCGCCGGCCTCTCCGACCCGCCGCTCGAGGCGATCGTCCCGGCCACCTCGCAGTTCCACTACCGCAACAAGATGGAGTACTCGTTCACGCAGCTCGAGGACGGCCCGACGCTCGGCCTGCACAAGGCGGGGCGCTGGGACGAGGTGCTCGAGATCGAGCAGTGCTGGCTGGCGAGCGAGACCGGGAACAGGATCCGCAACACGCTGCGCGACTGGGCGCGCGAGGAGAAGCTGACCGCGTACGACCAGGAGACACACGAGGGTTACCTCCGCCACCTGCTCGTGCGGGAGGGCCGCAACACCGGCCAGGCGCTCGTCCAGCTCGTGACGAACCGCGGCGAGCGCTTCGACCGCGAACGGCTGATCGAGGTGCTGAACGCGATCCCCGAGGTGCGGTCGATCCACTGGTCGGTCAACACCGGCGTCTCCGAGGTGACGAACCTCCCGACCGAGCTCCTCTGGGGCGAGGACGCGATCGAGGAGGCGATCGGCGGCCTCCGCTTCCGCGTGCGTCCGAATGCGTTCCTGCAGACGAACACGGAGATGGCCGAGCGGCTCTACGCGATTGCCCGCGAGTTCGCGCAGCTGAGCGGCAACGAAACCGTCTACGACCTCTACTGCGGGATCGGCACGATCGGACTCTCGCTGGCCGGGGACGCGCTGACCGTGTGGGGAATCGAGATCAGCGAGGAGTCCGTCGCGTGTGCGATCGAGAACCAGGAGCTGAACGGCATCGGGAACACGGCGTTCTTCGCCGGCAACGTCGGTGAGGTGCTCTCCGACCTGCGCGTGCGTGCGGGCGATCCCGGGGTGGTCGTCGTCGACCCGCCGCGCGCCGGGCTCGCGGGGAAGGCGCTCAAGCGCCTCGGCGAGATCGCAGCGCCGCGCATCGTCTACGTCTCCTGCAATCCGACGACGCTCGCGGGCGACGCGAAGCGGCTCGCCGACGACTACGGCTACCGCCTGGTGCGGGCGCGGCCCCTCGACATGTTCCCGCACACGCCGCACGTCGAGTGTGTCGCGCTGCTGGAGCGGTGACCTTCTTCCTCTGCAAGACCTGCGGCACGCAGTACCCGCCGAGCGACCGGCCGCCGCCCGCCTGCCCGATCTGCGAGGACCCGCGGCAGTACATCCCGCACGACGAGGGACAGGTCTGGCTCGCCTGGGAGGACGTGCTCGAAGGACACGAGGCCGAGATCCGCGACGACAACGGGATCCTCGGCATCGGCTGCACGCCGTCGCTCGCGATCGGCCAGCGCGCGCTGCTCGTCAAGAGCAGCGCCGGCAACGTCCTCTGGGACTGCATTCCGTATCTCGACGAGGAGATCACCAAGCGGGTCGGCGCCGAGGGCGGGCTCGCCGCGATCGCGATCTCACATCCGCACT
>JABFWJ010000465.1 GCA_013362295.1 Thermoleophilia bacterium | reverse complement strand
GCTGATCGCGCTCCTGCTGCAGTTGCGCGGAGCCCAGCGCGGGTCGCTCGACGCCACCGTCGTCGTCGAGTCCGCGGTCGAGGAGCTCGCCGCTGCAGTGCGTGAGCTGCGCGAGCTCGCCCAAGGGATCCATCCCTCGGCGCTCACCGAACGCGGGCTCGCCGCGGCGCTCCGGATCGTCGCGGCGCGGGCGCCGCTCGACGTCGAGCTGGACGTCACCGACGCGCCGCTCGACACGAACATCACGGTCGCGGCGTACTACATCGTGTCCGAGGCCCTCAACAACGTCGCGAAGTACGCCGGCGCGAGCCGCGCCGCGGTGCGCGTGCGCGAGACCGGGGCGCACCTCGTGGTCGTGGTCGAAGACGACGGCCGCGGCGGCGCGGACCTCGACGGCGGCACCGGCCTGCGCGGCCTGCAGGACCGGGTCTCCGCGCTCGACGGCCGGCTCGACGTGCACAGCCCGGCCGGCGCCGGCACGCGCCTGCGGGCAGAGCTGCCGCTCGCCTGAGGCCGCGGCGGGTCGCAGTGCTCGAATCTGGTTCCGCTTCGCGGAATCAGATCCGGTGATTTCCGGTGAGGCGCCTGACGCGATTGAATAGCGCCCATGTGCTTCGACGTCGACTCCGCGCCCCCGGTTCCGGTGATCGCCGGAGCGTCCGTCTCGCACGAGGACCTCGTGCTGACGGCGGCGGACGGGACCGACTTCGCCGCGTTTCTCGCCACGCCCGACGCGCCCGCTCACGCCGGGGTCGTGATCCTGCCCGACGTGCGCGGCCTGTATCGCTTCTACGAGGAGCTCGCGCTGCGCTTCGCCGAGCGTGGCTACGCCGCGGTCGCGCTCGACTACTTCGGTCGCACCGCAGGAGCGGCGAAGCGGGACGACGACTTCGAATACATGCCGCACGTCGACCAGACGACCGACGAGAGCGTGCAGGCCGACACGGGCGCCGCGGTCGAGCACCTGCGCAATCTCGGCGTCGACTCGCTGTTCACCGTCGGTTTCTGCTTCGGCGGGCGTGCGTCGTGGGTCGCAGCGGCGTCGGGTCACGGGCTCGCGGGCGCGATCGGCTTCTACGGCAGTCCGACGCGCGAGCGTGGTGGGCCGAGCGTCGTGGCACGCGCGACGCAGATCGAGGCGCCGATCCTGGCGCTGCAGGCGGGCGACGACGCGAACATCACCGCGGACGACAACGCGGCGTTCGACCGCGCGCTCACCGAGGCCGGCGTCGAGCACGAGATCGTCACGTACGACGGCGCGCCGCACAGCTTCTTCGACCGCAAGCAGGAGGCGTTCGCCGAGGCATCCGACGATGCGTGGCGTCGCACGCTCGCGTTCGTCGACAGCCATTCGTGATCCTCGCCATCGACCAGGGGACGACCGGCACCACCTGCCTCGTGGTCGACGGGGACTTGAACGTGATCCGGCGCAGCTACGCGGAACTGCCGCAGCACTTCCCGCGGCCCGGCTGGGTCGAGCACGACGCGAACGAGATCTGGCAGAGCGTGCTGGCGGCTGCGGAGGCCGTGGGGCTCGACGACGTCGACGTCGTCGCGATCACGAACCAGCGCGAGACGACCGTCCTCTGGGACCGCCGCACGGGCGAGCCGGTCGCGCCGGCGATCGTCTGGCAGGACCGCCGCACCGCCGAGCGATGCCGCGGACTGGACGCGGCGCTGATCCGCGAGCGCACCGGGCTCGTCCCCGATCCGTACTTCTCCGCGACCAAGCTCGAGTGGCTGCTGCGCGAGCACGGTCGCGACGGGCTCGCATTCGGCACCGTCGACAGCTGGCTCGTCTGGAAGCTCACGGGCGGCAACGTGCACGCGACCGACGTCACGAACGCGTCGCGGACGATGCTCGTCGCGCTGGAGACGCTGGAGTGGGACGACGACCTGCTCGCGGTCTTCGGCGTCGACCGCGCACTGCTGCCGAGCATCGTCCGCTCCGACGCAGCGCTCGGCGAGGGCGCCCTGCTCGGCCGCCCCGTCGAGCTCAGGGGCATCGCCGGCGACCAGCAGGCGGCCCTCTACGGGCAGGGCTGCCACGCGCCCGGCGAGGGAAAGGCGACTTACGGGACGGGCAGCTTCGTGCTCGTCCACACCGGCGACGACTCGAGCGCGCCGCCGTACGGGTTGCTGAAGACCGCGGCGGCCGACGGCTATGCGCTCGAGGGAGCGGTGCTCGTCAGCGGCGCGGCCGTGCAGTGGCTCCGCGACGGGCTCGGCGTGCTCACCGATGCCGCCGAGAGCGAGGCGGTCGCGCGCAGCGTGGACTCGTCGGGCGGAATCGTCTTCGTCCCAGCGCTCACGGGGCTCGGTTCGCCCTGGTGGGACGCGGACGCGCGCGGCCTGGTGACGGGCATCACCCGCGGCACGACGCGCGCCCACCTCGTCCGAGCGGCGCTCGAGGCGATCGCGCACCAGGTCGCCGACGTCGTCGATGCGCTTCCGGAGCGGCCGGCCGTCCTGCGCGCGGACGGCGGCGCCGCCGCGAACGGCCTCCTGATGCAGCTCCAGGCCGACCTGCTCGGCTTCCCCGTCGAGGTGGCCGCCGAGCGCGAGACGACCGGCCTCGGCGCCGCCGCCCTGGCCGTCGGGCACGGCGCGCGGGTGCCGGTGGGCGCCGCCTACGAGCCCCGGCTCGCTCCGGAGGAGGCCGGTGCGCTGCGCGCCGCGTGGCAGGCTGCGCTGAACCGGGCGCGATCTTAATCGGAAGTTCTTAGTTGAGAGGTGCATTCTTACGAGACCGCAACGCGAGGAGGAGCCCGTGGAAGAGGTCGGTGGCAAGCTCGAACAGGCCCTGTTCGAGATTCGGCGGGTGATCGCCGGGCAGGAGGAGATGCTGGAGCGGGTGCTCGTCAGCCTGCTCGCTCGCGGGCACGTTCTGATCGAAGGTGTCCCGGGCCTGGCGAAGACGCTCACGATCAAGACGACGGCCGCCGTGCTCGGCGGGTCGTTCCAGCGCGTCCAGTTCACGCCGGACCTCGTCCCGTCCGACCTCGTCGGCACGCGCGTCTACCGGCCCGACCGCTCGGAGTTCGATACCGAGCTCGGCCCGGTGTTCTGCAACTTCCTGCTCGCCGACGAGATCAACCGCGCGCCCGCGAAGGTGCAGTCGGCGCTGCTCGAGGTGATGCAGGAGCAGCAGGTGACGATCGGCCACACGACGCACAAGGTGCCGCAGCCGTTCCTCGTCCTGGCGACGCAGAACCCGATCGAGTCCGAGGGAACGTACCCCCTGCCCGAGGCGCAGGTCGACCGCTTCATGCTCAAGGTGCTCGTCGACTATCCGGCGCACGACGAGGAGCTGACCGTCGTCGCACGCTCGCTCGACGACCCGCCCGAGCTCGAGCAGGTGCTCGCGCTCGGCGACCTGCAGGATCTGCAGCGGCAGGCGGCCGAGATCTACGTCGACCCGGCGCTGATCAGCTGGACCGTCGACGTCGCGACCGCCACGAGGCGGCCGCGCGACCTCGGGCTGACCGAGGTCGCGGACTACGTCGCCTTCGGTGCCAGTCCCCGCGGCCCGATCAGCCTCGTCGCCGCCGGCCGCGCGCTTGCGCTGATCCGCGGCCGCGACTACGTCGTGCCCGCAGATCTCGAGGCACTCGTGCGCGACGCGTTCCGGCACCGGCTCGTACTCTCGTACCGCGCGCTCGCCGAGGAGGTCGCGCCCGACACGATCCTCGACCAGGTACTCGCGAAGGTGCCGACGCCTCAGATCGACCTCGGCCGGTACAACGCGGCCTGAGCCGTGTCGACGGCGTCCGACCCGTTCGCTCCTGTTCGGACCCCGGACCGTCCCGGGCCGGGGCCGCTCTCCCCGTCGTCGCTGCGGGCGCTGGAGCTGTCGGTCGGCCGCCGCGTCGACGGGCTCCTCGCCGGCGACTATCGCTCCGCGTTCGCGGGCGTCGGCAGCGAGCTCTGGCAGGTTCGTCCGTACGAGCCCGGCGACGACGTGCGCCGGATCGAATGGAACGTCACGGCGCGCACGAGCATCCCGCACGTGCGCGTCGAGCTCGCTGAACGCGTGCTCGTCACGTGGCTCGTGCTCGACGCGTCGGCGTCGATGGCCTTCGGGACCGCCGAGCGCCGCAAGGCAGACGTCGCCGAAGGCGTCGCGGTCGCGGTTGGTTACGCCGCGACGCGCCGTGGGAACCGGCTGGGCACGATCTCGTTCGGCAGCGAGCACACGGTCGAGCGCCCCCGCCAGGGCCGGCGTGCGCTCCTCGACACCCTGCGGCTGCTGCGCGACCTTCCTCCTTCGGGGACCGGGTCCCTGCGCGATGCGCTCGAGCTGACCGACCGTGTCGCACGTCAGCGCGCCCTCGTCGTGATCGTCTCGGACTTCCGAGGGCCGCTCGACTGGCGGCCGCCGCTCCTCCGGCTCGCGGGCCGTCACGCCGTGCTGGCCGTCGAAGTCCGCGACCCGCGCGAGCAGCAGCTCGCCGACGTCGGGGAGCTGCGGCTCGTCGATCCGGAGACGGGTCGGCAGGTGCGCGTCGACACGAGCGACCGACGTCTCCGCGAGCGCTTCTCGGCGGCCGCTGCCGACGAGCGGCGCGCACTCGTGGCGAGTCTCGCAACCGCGGGTGTCCGGCACGTCGCAGTGTCGACGGACGGCGACTGGCTGCGGCCGCTCGCCGCGTTCCTGCGACAGTCGAGGCGCGGCCGGTGAGCTTCGCAGCCCCGATCCTCCTCGTGTTCCTGCTGGCCGTGCCGCTCGCGGTCGCCGGCTACCTCTGGCTCGAGGGGAGGCACGAGCAGCGGGCCGCGCGCTGGGCCACGCCCGCGCTCCTCCCGAACATCGTCGAACGACCGCCGAGCTGGCGGCGACACCTTCCGACCGCACTGCTCCTCGCGGGAGTCGCCCTGCTGCTCGTCGGGTTCGCACGACCTCGCACGAGGATCAGCGTCAAGCGACAGGAGGCGACGGTCGTGCTGGTGCTCGACGTCTCGGGCTCGATGGCCTCGAAGGACGTCCGGCCGACGCGCCTCGGGGCGGCGCGCGAGGCAGCGCTGCGCTACGTCGACAAGGTCCCGCACGGCTACCGGATGGCGCTCGTCACGTTCTCGGACCACACGGCCGTCTCGGTGCCCGCGACGCACGACCGCAACGCGATCCGCGCCGCGATCTCGAAGACGAAGACCGGGCCGCAGGGGACCGCGCTCGCCGACGCGGTGACACGCGCGGTCGACGTCGGGCTGTCGGTGAAGGGCCAGGCGACGAACCGCCGTCCGCCCGCGGTCGTGGTGCTCTTCTCCGACGGCGGACAGACGGCCGGTCGCGTGACGCCGAAGCAGGCGGCCGCGAAGGCGAGGAAGTCCAAGATCCCGGTCTCGGCGGTCGCGGTCGGCACGCCGGACGGCATCGTGCGCCAGCCGCTCCGCGGCGGGTTCTTCGAGCGGTTCCAGGTGCCGGTCCAGCCCGCCGTCCTGCGGACGATCGCTCAGGGAAGCGGCGGGCGCTTCCAGCGTCTCGCGGACATCGACGTGAAGGCGACGTACCGTGCGCTCGGCTCGCGCCTCGGGAAGAAGAACAAGACGGTCGAGGTCACCTCGGCCGCCGCCGGCGGCGGCATCGCGCTGATGATCGCCGGCGCGCTCCTCTCCGGCCTCTGGTTCAGGAGGCTCCCGTGAGGGCCGGTCTCGCGGCGGTCGTCGCGGCGCTCGCGGGCGCGGCCGCACTCGCGCCGGCGGGCGGTGCGACCAACGAGTGCCACGGCATCCAGGCGTGCATCCGGGTCGTCGGCCCGTGGGTCGTCGTCCCGGCGCGCGGCAAGGCGCTGTACCTCCTGACCTGCCCGGCCGGCCGGAGCGTCGTCGCCGGGCTCGACGCCCAGGTGACCTCGCGCGACGTTCGCGTCGAGTTCGAGGGCCGGATCGGCGCACCGGTGCAGCCGGGCGTGACGACGACGCGGTACGCGCTCTTCCGCGCGGTCTCCATCTCCGGGCGCATCCAGGCCTTCCAGCCGCTCCTCGGCTGCGTGCCCGCGCAGGGTGGCGGCGGGCGCTCGACCGTGTCGGCGTTCGTGTCGCCGCCGGGCCAGTCGCCCGAGTACCGCTCGCGCATCACGCTGCTCACGCCGGGCTCGGTGGGGTTCGTGAGCGTCGCCTGCCAGGGCCGCGAGCGCCTCGTCGACTCGTGGCACGCGCTCGCCTTCCGCACGAAGAAGCCGCCGCCGCTTTCGAACGCCGGCCGGGTCGAGGCGAGCACGGTGGTCGTCGGCAAGAAGGTCGTGCTGAGCGCGACGGCCAGCGATGGGCTCTCGATCGACGCGCACGCCATCGTGCAGGTCGGCGCGGAGTGTGCACCGTGAGGCGTAGGCTGGACGGAGCCGACAGGAGAGCGGAGGTGGCGCCTTTGCCGGCGCTCGAGCGGAAATGAGCTTCTCGTCGCCGTGGCTGCTGGTTGCGTTGCTGATCGTCCCGGCGATGCTCGCCGCTGCGCTCTGGCTCGAGCGCAGACGCGCGCGCTACGCCGTCGCGTTCACGAACCTCGACCTGCTGTTGTCCGTCGCCCCGAGGCGACGGAGCGGGCGCCGGTGGATCCCGCTCGCGCTGTTCCTGCTCGCGCTCACGGCCGCGGCGACGGCGCTCGCGCGGCCGCGCGCGACGATCTCTGTGCCGGCAAGCCGCGCGACGGTCGTGCTGCTCGTCGACGTCTCGGGCTCGATGCGGGCGGCGGACGTCAAGCCGACCAGGCTCGGCGCGGCCCAGAACGCGATGGCGGCGTTCGCCGATCACGTGCCGAAGGGCGTCAAGGTCGGGCTCGTCTCCTTCAGCACCGGACCGAACCTGCTCGTGCTCCCGACCACCGACCGCACGGTGCTCCACGAAGGGATCGACCTCCTCTCACCGGAGGCCGGCACCGCGATCGGCGACGGGCTGCAGCTCGCGGTCCAGACGGTCAAGTCGTCCGTCGGCGACGCGACGCGCGGGAAGGACGGCAAGATCCCTGGTGCGATCGTCCTCCTGTCCGACGGCGCCCAGACACGCGGCACGCTGACGCCCCTGCAGGGCGCCGGCAAGGCACGCGACGCCGGCATTCGCGTCTTCACAGTCGCGCTCGGCACCGACCACGGAACACTCAGCGGGTTCGGGTTCGGCTTCGGGTTCGGCAACGGCGGCGGGGGAGCGTTCGGCTCGCCCGGCCGCCGCTTCCCGGTGCGCCC
>JABFWJ010000338.1 GCA_013362295.1 Thermoleophilia bacterium | reverse complement strand
GATCGCACGCATGTTTACCCCGTTACCGGATAAACCCGATCATCCGGCTCTGGAACTGGAGATTCTCGACGTCTGGGAGCGGGAGCAGACCTTCGAACAGCTCCGCGAGCGGAACCGCGGCGCCGCCCACTGGTCGTTCGTCGACGGCCCCGTGACCGCGAACAGATTTTCGCTCGGCGTCCATACGGCGTGGGGTCGCACGCTGAAGGACGTCTTCCAGCGCTACAAGGCGCTCCGCGGCTTCGACCAGCGCTACCAGAACGGCTTCGACTGCCAGGGGCTCTGGATCGAGGTAGGGGTCGAGCGCGAACTCGGGCTCAACTCGAAGCGGGAGATCGAGGAGTTCGGCCTCGAGGAGTTCGCACGCCGCTGCCGCGAGGTCGTCGTCCGGTCGTCCGAGGCGCTCACCCGCGGGTCGAAGCGCCTCGGACAGTGGATGGACTGGGGCAGCGACTACTTCACGTTCAGCGACACGAACATCGAGTACATCTGGAAGTTCCTGAAGATCGTCGAGGAGCGCGGCTGGCTGTACATGGGCCACCGCTCGACGGAGTGGTGCCCGCGCTGCGGCACGTCGCTGTCGCAGCACGAGCTGACGCAGTCGGGCGTCTACCAGGACCGGGCCGACCCGTCGCTCTACGTGCGCTTCCCGCTCCTCGATCGCGACGGCGAGTTCCTCGTCGTGTGGACGACGACGCCCTGGACGGTGCCTGCGAACGTCGCGGCGGCGGTGCACCCCGAGGAGGAGTACGGGCGGCGCGAAAACGGCGAGTGGGTGGCCGTGAAGCTCTACCCCGAGGACATCTTCGTCGAGAGGCTCCGGGGCGCGGAGCTCGTCGGCTGGCGCTACCGCGGCCCGTTCGACCAGCTGCCGGCGGCGGCCTCGGTCGAGCACCGCGTCATCCCCTGGGAGGACGTCACGATGGACCAGGGAACGGGGATCGTGCACATCGCGCCGGGGTGCGGCGGCGAGGACTTCGAGCTGTCGAAGGTGCACGACCTGCCGGTGCTGACGCCCGTCGACGAGGCGGGCCGCTTCTACGACGACTACGGCTGGCTGCACGGCCTCTCGACGGTCGAGTCGGCCGACCAGATCATCGGCCGGCTCGGCGAAACGGGCTTTCTCGTCGACGCGGGCCTCTTCAGCCACGCGTATCCGCACTGCTGGCGCTGCGACACGCCGCTCATCTTCCGGCTCTCGGACGACTGGTTCATCTCGGTGGACGAGATCCGGCCGAAGCTGCTCGAGGAGAACGCGAAGGTCGAGTGGGTGCCCGAGTACATGGGGAAGCGCATGGACGACTGGCTGCGCAACATGGGCGACTGGAACATCTCGCGGCGTCGCTATTACGGGCTGCCGCTCCCGTTTTACCCGTGCACGTGCGGCCGCCTGAACGTGGTCGGCTCGAAGGACGAGCTGCGCGAGCGCGCGACCGAGGGGTTCGAGCAGCTCGAGGAGCTGCGGCGGCCGTGGGTCGACCGCGTCCCCATCCGCTGTGAGTCGTGCGGTGAGACGGTCACGCGGATCCTCGAGGTCGGTGACGTGTGGCTCGACGCGGGCATCGTCCCGTTCTCGACGCTCGGCTGGGAGAACCCCGAATGGATTCCGGAGGGCTACGGCACCGGGGCGGCGCAGGGGCTCACGCGCGCAGGCCTGCCCGATCACGCGTACTGGGAGAAGTGGTTCCCGGCGCACTGGGTCTCGGAGATGCGAGAGCAGATCCGCCTCTGGTTCTACTCGCAGTTCTTCATGTCCGTCGTGCTCGTCGGCACGTCCCCCTACCGACGCGTGCTCGGCTACGAGAAGATGCTCGACCAGCACGGCCGCGAGATGCACGCTTCGTGGGGCAACACGATCCCCGCCGAGGACGCCTTCGCCCAGATGGGCGCGGACGTCATGCGCTGGCAGTACTGCGCGCAGCCGCCGGACCGCAACCTGCTGTTCGGGTTCGGCCCGGCGCACGAGATCAAGCGCAGGCTCCTGACGTTCTGGAACTCCGTCAAGTTCCTCGTCGACTACGGGAACATCGAGCGGTTCACGCCCTCGTGGGAGCGGCTCGAGCCGGACACGCAGTTCGACGATACAGTGCTGCGCGCGCTCGACCGCTGGCTCGTCGAACGGACGAAGCTCCTCGTCGCGGACGGGACCGCAGCGTACGAGGCGACGCTCACCGTCGAGGTGATCCGCGCGTTCGAGTCGTTCGTCGACGACGTCTCCAACTGGTATATCCGCCGTTCGCGGCGCCGCTTCTACTCGTTCGACGAGGCGGCCTTCCGGACGCTCTGGTACGCGCTCGTCCAGTCGCTGCGGGTCATCTCGCCCGTGATGCCGTTTCTCTCCGACCATCTCTGGCGGAACCTCGTGCCGGACGGGCCGGCGTCCGTGCACCTCGCGCCGTGGCCCGAACCGGGCGAGCCCGATCGAGCGCTGCTCGCCGAGATCGACGAGGTGCGACGCGTCGTCGAGCTGGGGCGGCAGGCGCGGTCGGCCTCGCACCTGAAACTGCGCCAGCCGCTCCGCCGGCTGATCGTCGCGGGCGCGTCGGAGCGCGCGCACGGGCACAGCGACGAGATCGCGGACGAGCTGCGCGTGAAGGACGTCGAGTTCGGCGACGTCGAGGCGTCGGAGCTGCGCGTGAGGCCGAATCTGCCCGTGCTCGGCCCGAAGCTCGGCGCGGCGTTGCGCGAGGTGCGCGAGCGGCTGCAGCGCGGCGAGTTCGAGGAACTGGACGGCGGCCGGTTCGAGGTCGACGGGCACGTGCTCGAGCCGAACGAGGTGCTCGTCGAGCGCGTCGGACGGGAGGGGTGGGCGGTCGCGAGCGAGGGCGGCGTCACGGTCGCGCTCGACAGCCGCCTCGACGACGAGCTGCTCCTCGAGGGCCGGCTTCTCGACCGCGTCCACGAGGTCAACGTGCTGCGCCGCGAGACAGGGCTCGAGATCACCGACCGGATCAAGCTCTGGGTCCCGGACGAGGATCTGCTCGACCGCTACTCGGAGCGGCTCGCGGGCGAGACGCTCGCCGTGTCGGTCGAGCCCGGCGAGCTGCGAATCGAGAAAGCGTGACGCGACTCGCGGCGCTGCCGCTGCTCGCGGCGGTGCTGGTCTCCGGCTGCGGTTCGGGCGGCGCCCCGAACGGCGACCCGCGCCCGGTCGCCGCGAAGGTCGTCGACATGATCGTGCACAACAAGTATTCCGCCTCCTGGGACGAGCTCTACTCCGGCGACCAGGAAGTTGCGCCCTTCGCCGAGTACGTCGGCTGCGAGACCCGCAACCCGGTGATCGCGGTGCCCCGCGCGGTGAAGGTGCTGAGCGTGAACGACGAGTCAGTCGGGATCGGCGACGGCACCTTCCGGGACAGCAAGGCGGTGGACGTCCGCCTCGAGTTCGAGGGCGGCTTCCACGTCGTGCACACGGTGCACCTCGTCGGGGAGGACGGGAAGTGGAAGTACATCCTCCCGTCGTGGCGCTACCGCGACTACAAGGCGGACCGGTGCCCGACGGACGCCGGCTCGGCCCCGGCGCCGCAGCCCTCGTAGAGCTCGAATCTGGTTCGGCTGCGCCGAATCAGATTCGGTTGGCCTGCGTGTCCGCGAGCGCGAGCTCGCGGCGGAGCTCGACGGGGAGGCGGAACTCGACGTCCTCGTCGACGAGCCGGTACGGCTCGATCTCCACGGTGCCGCGCGTGCGGAACCAGTCGCAGACGCGGTCGACGAGCTTCTCCGGCGCCGAGGCGCCCGAGGTGACGCCGACGACCTCGACGTCTTCGACCCACGAGTCGTCGATTTCGGACTCGTCGTCGATCAGGTGCGCGGCGACGCCGTTCGCGCGGGCCACCTCGACGAGCCGGTTCGAGTTCGAGGAGTTCCGCGATCCGATCACGAGCAGCAGCTCGATCTCGGCGAGCATCTCCTTGACCGCCCACTGACGGTTCGAGGTCGCGTAACAGATGTCTTCCTTCTTCGGCGCGTGGATGTTCGGGAAGCGCCGGCGCAGCGCGGTGATGATCTCGCCGGTCTCGTCGACCGAGAGCGTCGTCTGCGTGACATAGGCGAGCCGCGTCGCCGCCGGGAAGTCGAGGCGCTCGACGTCCTCGACCGACTCGACGAGCACGATCGAGTCCGGCGCCTCGCCCATCGTCCCGACGACCTCCTCGTGCCCCTCGTGCCCGATGAGGACGACCAGGTAGCCGTCGGCGGCGTAGCGCCGGGCCTGGACGTGCACCTTCGTCACGAGCGGGCACGTCGCGTCGATCGTGTTCAGGCGGCGCGCTGCGGCGTTCGCGTGCACCGAAGGCGCGACGCCGTGGGCCGAGAAGACCACCGTCTCGCCCTCGGGCACCTCGGTCTCCTCGTCGACGAAGACCGCGCCGCGGGCCTCCAGGTCGCGGACGACGTGCAGGTTGTGCACGATCTGCTTGCGCACGTAGACCGGCGGCCCGTAGAGGTCGAGCGCCTTCTCGACGGTCTCGACGGCGCGCTCGACGCCGGCGCAGTAACCCCGCGGCGACGCAAGGAGGACCTTTCTGACCACGAATCCATGGTAGCCCGGGGGTTTGCCGACCTACCCCGCAAACGAAAGAGCCCGCTGCTCCGGGGGGTCGTCGCAGCGGGCTCCTCGTGATTGCTTGCCGTGGCTATGGCCAGGAACGCTGCGCCACGGTTCGCATCGCCCAGTGGCATGACGGTAGCGCTGTTCCGGCCCAGTGCAAATAGGCCGAGCGGCCTATCTTTGCAAGGCGGGCGCGTATCGATCGGTCGGCGTACCATTTGGCGGCTCAGTGAGCCAAGCAACCGAAGCGCTGCTCTTCAACGGCGTGCCGCTCCTCGTCCTCGCCGCGGCCTACGCCGTCGTGGCGGGAGCGGTGCTGCCGGTGCACTGGCGCGAGCGCGCGCGGGCGCATCCGCTCGACTGGGCCGTCGTCCTCGTGTTCCCCGCAATCTCGCTCGCGGCCGGGATCTTCGGCGCTCTCGTGCTCGCGGAACGGCGGCCGTTCGGGGGCCACACCTGGCTCTCGCTCGTCGCGATCCTCGTGGCGCTCCTCCCGGCCGTGCTCCTGCTCGCGCGCTGGCGGGACCGGGCGTTCGTCGTCGGCGGGATCGGCCGGACCCGCGAGGCGGAGGAGCGAGTCTCGACGCGCGACCGCGAGCTGGTGGCGGTCGCCGAGATCTCGACGGCGCTCGGCCGCGCGCACGATCTCGTCGAAGTCGCGCGCCCGCTTGTCCGCCAGGTGATCTCCCTGCTCGACGTCGGCTTCGTCGGCGTCACGATGGTCACCGAGCAGGGCGACGAGGCGTTCGGCCTCTACGGCGAGCTCGACGGCACGACTGCCGACTGGTGGGAGGACATCCGGGTCGACCTCCGCACGGAGCCCTCCGGGATCGCGAGCGCCGTCTTCGACGCCGCGCCGGTGACGGTCTACGACGTCGAGAGCTCGCCGCTCGTCAGCCCGCGCCTCGTGCAGCAGGTCGGCGCCGAAAGTGGAGCGTGGATCCCGCTGATCGCCGAGGAGCGGGTGATCGGCGTGCTCGTCGTCGCCTCGACGCACGGCAAGCGCGCGTTCGCGGCGGACGAGCTCGCGCTGCTCCAGGCGGTGGCCGCCGAGTCGGCGCTGGCGTTCGAGCGGCTGCGCTCCTCGGCCGCTCTCACGGACGCGCTCGAGCGGGAGCAGCGCGTCGCCGACATCCTGCGGCGGATTCGCGCCGAGCGCGATCCGGAGGCGATCGAGCGCGTGGCGCGCGAGGAGCTGCGTCGTGCGCTCCGCCTCGACGCGATCGAGATCACGCCGGACGGTGTCAGGCCGGAACGCGGGACCCCCCTCGACCCCGGCGAGCAGTTCCTGGTCGACACGGTCGAGCACGAGGTCGCGTCGACGCTCGAGACCGCACGCCTCCTGTCGGTGAACGAGCGCCGCCTGCAGCAGCAGGCCGCGCTGCTCCACGCCGCGCAGGTGGTGACGAGCGAGCTCGAGATCGAGGCCGTCCTGCAGCGCCTCGTCGAGGAGGTGACGAAGCTGCTCGAGGCCGATGCCGCCGACTGCTATCTGCTCGACGACGAGCGCGGCGTCCTGCGTTGCGCAGCGGTGCACGGCTTCGACCCGGGGCTCGTCGGTTTCGAGTTCATCCCCGAGCTCGGCGTCGCCGGCGCGGCGCTCGAACAGTCACGGCCGGTGTCCGCAGAGGACTACCAGGCGCTCGCCGCGCCGGTTCCGCACGATGCCTACAAGGGGTTCGCGCGAGCGCTCGTCGCGCCGATGGTGTGGGCGGGCGAGACGCGCGGCGTGCTCGGCATCGGCCTCCGCGACAGCAGCCGCTCGTTCTCGCGCGCCGACATCGAACTGCTGGAGGCGTTCGCGTCGCTTGCGTCGCTCGCGATCCGCAACGCAGAGAGCTACGCCGAGCGTTCGCGGCAGGCGCGCGTGCAGCGCGGCTTCTACCGGATCGCCTCCCTGCTCGGTGAGCCGCTGTCGCTCGCGGAGACGCACGACGCTGCGGCCCAGGCCGCCGCCGAGGCGCTCGGCGGCGACTTCGCGGCGGTGCTGGTGCAGTCGCCCGGCGGCCTGGTCGTCGCAGGCTCGCATGCGCTCCCGGACGACGTGCGCGCGCTCGAGCTTCCACGCGCGCTCGTCGAGACGGCGAGCGACGGACACTTGCTCGCGGCGAGTCGGATCGCCGACGACGACCGCTTCGACGCGCGGTGGCAGCAGGCCCCGTTCGCCTCGGTGCTCGCGATCCCGGTACCCGGGGACGGAGGTCTCGTGCTCGTCTTCTTCGAACGGGAGCGGACGTTCTCACGCGACGACCTCGAGCTCGCCCAGCAGGTCGCGGGCGCGGCGCGCGGCGCCGTCGACCGCAGTCGCCTGTTCGAGGCGGAGCGCACCGCGCGCTCGCTCTCGCAGCAGCTGGCGCGGACGGGCAGCCTGCTCGCCACCGAGCTCGACCCGGTCGCAGTGCTCGAGGCGGTCGTCACCGAGGCGATGACGCTGCTCGAGGTCGATACCGCGGCGCTCGCCGCACTCGAAGGCGACGAGCTCGTCGTGACCGCCGCGGTCGGAGACGGCGCCGAGGCTGCGCTCGGCGCGCGCTCGCCCTCGACGGGGTGGGTGGCCGGGGACGTCGTGCAGTCGCGGGCGCCGGTCGCCTACGAGGACGCGACGGCGAAGGACGGCCTGATCGAGTCCGACGCACTC
>JABFWJ010000441.1 GCA_013362295.1 Thermoleophilia bacterium | reverse complement strand
GCTTCTGCACGTCGCTGTCACGCAGGCGTGAGACGGCGTTCGCGACCTGCACCGCGAGTGTCTCCGACGCGCCCTTGACCCGCCGCCGTACGATCTCGACCTCGCGCTGCGGCGACGGGTAGGGGATCCAGTGGTAGAGGCAGCGCCGCTTGACGGCATCGTGCAGATCGCGCGTGCGGTTCGAGGTGAGCACGATCGCCGGCGGGTGCGTCGCGGAGACCGTGCCGATCTCCGGGATCGTCACGCTCGCATCCGCGAGCAGCTCGAGCAGGAAGGCTTCGAAGTCGTCGTCGGCGCGGTCGATCTCGTCGATCAGCAGCACGGCCGGACGCGGCCCGGGGTGCTCGAGCGCACGCAGCAGCGGCCGGCGGATGAGGTAGCCCGGGCCGAACAGCTCCTCCTCGCCGAGCGGCTCGCCCCGCGCGTCCGCGAGGCGGATGCTCAGCAGCTGGCGCGGGTAGTTCCACTCGTACAGCGCCTCGGCCGCGTCGATGCCTTCGTAGCACTGCAGGCGAACGAGCGGCGTGTCCAGCACGAGCGCGAGCGACTTCGCCGCCTCCGTCTTGCCGACCCCGGCCTCGCCCTCGAGCAGCAGCGGCTGCGGTAGGCGGAGGCTGAGGAACATCGAGGTCGCGAGCCCTTCGTCGACGAGATAGTCGACGTCGGCGAGTCGTCGCGCGAGCGTCTCGATGTCCGGGACGAGCGCGCCGACCTCGCTCATGCCCGAGTCACGACGCCGTGTTGCTCCTCGAACCTCGCCGCGCAGCCCTCGCAGCAGAAGTACAGGGTCTCGCCCTCGTACTCGAGCGAGGGCGTGCCGGGGACGGCGGCGACGGTCATCCCGCAGACGCGGTCGATCGCGAGCGGTGGAGGCTCGACGCTCGCGCGACGGTCGGCGCGGCGCACCGCGACGATCGCGGCGAGGATCGAGAGCGCGATCTCCGGCGGCGTGCGCGAGCCGATGTCGATCCCGGCCGGGACGTCGACGTGCGCGAGCTCCTGCTCTGAGACGCCCGCCGCCCGCAACTCGTCCAGCACGCCGGCCCCGCGCCGGCGGCTCGCGACGAGCCCGACGTAGGGGACGCGCGCCTCCAGACCGCGCCGCAGGGCGTCGACCTCGCCGTGCTCGTGAGCCGCGACGACGAGTGCCAGGTCGCCGGGCGACGACTCACCGGGTGCGACGTCGAGCCCGAGCGGCGCGCCGAGCGAGACGATTGCGGCGGCGACCGGTGTGTCGCCGACGACGCGCACGCGCGGCGCAGGGAGGACCGGGTCGAGAAAGATCTCGATCGCCCCGCCGGAGAGACACGTGTTCTGAACCGTCACCGCGCCCTCCTCGCCCCCGAGGTCGGCGGAGCCTTCCGGGAGGATGCGCAGGAGGACTGCCTCGCCGGACTCGAGTGCCTTCAGTGCGTAGAGGCGGACGCTGCTCTGTGCGCACATCCCGCCGACGAAGCCTTCGATCGTGCCGTCGGCGAGCACGAGTGCGACGTCGCCCGCCTGCGCGCTCGTCGGACGCTGCGCGCGCACGACGGTGGCCGTCACGAACGCCGTGCCGCCCGCGATCAGCTCCTGCACCCGCCGCGAGACGGCCTCGGTGATCATTGCGGCGGTTCGGGCCGTCCCTGCATCGCCGCCCAGACCCTCGCCGGCGTGCACGGCATGTCGATGTGTTCGACGCCGTGCGTCTCGTGCAGCGCGTCGATGACCGCGTTGACGATCGCCGGCGGCGAGCCGACGTTCGGCGACTCGCCCACGCCCTTCGCGCCGAGCGGATGGTGCGGGCACGGCGTGACCGTCTCGCCGAGCTCGAAGTCGGGACACTCGAGCGCGGTCGGGATCAGGTAGTCCATGAACGACGAGTTCAGGCAGTTGCCCTCCTCGTCGAAGGAGAGCAGCTCCATCAGCGCGATGCCGATCCCCTCCGCGAGCCCGCCGTGGATCTGGCCGTCGACGATCATCGGGTTGATGCGCACGCCGCAGTCGTCGACCGCGATGAAGCGCCGCACCTTGACGTGGCCGGTGTCCGGGTCGACGTCGACGACGGCGATGTACGCGCCGTACGGATAGGTGAGGTTCGGCGGGTCGTAGATGACCTGCGCGTCGAGCCCGCCCTCGAAGCCCTCGGGCAGCTCCTCGCCGCTGTAGGCGCGCGCGGCGATCTCCTCGATCAGCGCGCCCTTCTCCGGGTCGCCCTTGACGTACCAGCGGCCCTTCTCCCAGGCGAGGTCCTCGGGCCGGGTCTCGAGCATCGTCGCCGCGATCTGCCGGGCCTTGTCGCGCACCTTGCGCGAGACGACCGCGACCGCGGCGCCCGACACCGGCGTCGAGCGGCTCCCGTACGTGCCGAGGCCGTACGGCGAGCGGTCGGTGTCCCCGTGGCGGACCTCGACGTCCTCCGGCGGAATGCCGAGCTCCTCCGCGACGATCTGCGCGAACGTCGTCTCGTGGCCCTGGCCCTGTGTCTGCGCGCTGATGCTGACGACCGCCTTGCCCGACGGGTGCACGCGCAGGTCGGCGCCGTCGTTCATCGACAGCCCGAGGATGTCCATGTGCTTGCGCGGCCCTGCGCCGACGCCTTCGGTGAAGAAGGAGACGCCGATGCCCATCAGCTCGCCGCGCGCGCGCTTCTCCGCCTGCTCGCGGCGCAGCTCGTTGTAGCCCGCGAGGTCCATCGCCACCTGCATCGTCGCGGCGTAGTTGCCGGAGTCGTAGGTCCAGCCCGTGGTCGTCTCGTACGGGAACTGCGCGGGAGCGATAAAGCTGCGCAGCCTGAGCTCGATCGGATCGACCTTCATCTCGAGCGCGAGCGCGTCGACCATCCGCTCGACGAGATAGACGGCCTCGGTGATGCGGAACGAGCAGCGGTAGGCGACGCCGCCCGGGGCCTTGTTCGTGTACACGGCCTTCACCTGCACGTGCGAGGCCTGCAGGTCGTACGACCCGCAGACGATGTGGAAGAAGCCGGCCGGGAACTTCGTCGGCTGCGCGGTGCTGTCGAACGCACCGTGGTCGGCGATCACGTTGACGCGCAGGCCGGTGATCCTGCCGTCCTTTGCGCACATCTCGCTGCGCATGACGTAGTCGCGTGCGAATCCCGTCGACGTCAAGTTCTCGGTCCGGTTCTCGACCCACTTCACCGGCACGCCGGCGACGATCGAGCCCGCGATCGCGCACACGTAGCCGGGATAGACCGGAACCTTGTTGCCGAAGCCGCCGCCGATGTCCTGGCACCTGATCCGGATCATGTGCTCGGCGAGCCCGGCGACGTGGGCGTAGACGGTGCGATGCGCGTGCGGCGCCTGGTTGCCGTTATAGATGTCGAGCTGGCCGGTGGCCGGGTTGAAGTCGGCGATGATCCCGCAGGTCTCGAGCGGCGCGGGGTGGCAGCGCGGGTAGATGATGTCACGCGTTACGACTGTGTCGGCCTCCGCAAACGCGCGGTCGGTCGATTCCTTGTCGCCCGCCTCCCAGAGCGGGCTCGCGAGGTTGTCGCGCTGGCCCGCCTTGTCATCGCGGATCACCGGCGCATCGGGGTCGAGCGCCTTCCGTGCGTTGACGACCGCGGGAAGCGGCTCGTAGTCGACTTCGATCAATTGGAGCGCGTCGTTCGCCGAGTACTCGTCGGTCGCGATCACGAACGCGACCTCCTGGCCCTGGAAGCGCACCTTGTCGCCCGCGAGCACCGCCTGCGTGTCGTACGAGATCGTCGGCATCCACGCGAGCCCGAGCGTCTCGAGGTCCTTGGCGGTGATCACGGCCGCGACGTTCGGATGCGCGAGCGCGCGCGACGTGTCGATCGACAGGATGCGCGCGTGCGCGTACGGGCTGCGCAGCATCGCGCCGTGCACCATCCCGGGCAGCCGGATGTCGTCGAGGTAGGTGCCCTGGCCGCGGATGAACCGCGCGTCTTCCTTCCGCTTCAGGCGCCCGAAGCCGATGGGGCGCTCGGCCTCGGCGGTGGGAAGGTTCTCGGTCGTCGCCAATCTCAGACCTCCTGCCTCAAGCCGTCTCCATGCTTCGCTGCAGCTTCGTGCTCGGCCGCCCAGCGCACGGCGCTGACGATGTTCTTGTAGCCGGTGCAGCGGCAGATCGCGCCGGAGATCGCGATGCGGATCTCCTCGTCGGTCGGATCGGGGTTCTCGTCGAGCAGCGCGCGGGCCGTCATCAGCATGCCGGGCGTGCAGAAACCGCACTGGAGCGCGTGCCGCTCGTGGAACCCCTGCTGGACGGGGTCGAGCCGGCCGTCCCGCTCGAGCGACTCGACGGTGCGGATCTCGTGCCCCTCGCACATCGCCGCGAGGATCGTGCAGGACTTGACCGGCGCGCCGTCCATCAGCACGACGCAGGCGCCGCAGTTGGACGTGTCGCAGCCCCAGTGCGTACCGGTGAGGCCGGGCGTCTCGCGGATGAAGTGCACGAGGAGCTGGCGCGGCTCGATGTCGCGCGTCACCTGCTTCCCGTTGACGACGATCGAGACGTCCATCCTCAGGCCTCCTGGTGTAGGGCGCGGGCCGCGGCGCGGCGGAGGGCGCGGGTCGTGAGCACGCCGGCGAGGTGCCGTTTGTAGTCGACCGGGCCCCTGCCGTCCGCGCTCGGGGAGCAATCCTCGGTCGCGACCACGCCGGCCTCGGCGAAGAGATCCTCAGAGGGCGCCTTGCCACGCAGGACCTCCTCGGCGCGCGCCAGGTGCACGGTCGTCGGCCCGACGGCGGCGAGCCCGATGCCCGCGTCGGCGATCTTTCCTCCGTCGACCCAGATCGCCGCCGACGCCGCGGCGATCGCCCAGTCGCCCGCGCGCCGCTCGACCTTTTCGTGCGCGCTGCCCGCGCCCGGCCGGACCGGGATTCGCACCTCGGTCAGGAGCTCGCCGTCGCGCACGGCGGTCATGTAGGGGCCGACGTGAAAGTCCTCGATGCCGACGGTACGCTCGCCCTCGGCTCCTCGGATCACGACCTTCGCTTTCAGTGCGGTGCAGACGGCCGAGAGGTCCTCGGCCGCGTCGGCCTGGCAGAGAGAGCCGCCGATCGTGCCGCGGTTGCGCACGACCGGATCGGCGATCACCTGCTCGGCGTCCCGAAAGATCGGGAGGCGTTCGGCGAGCAGCTCCGACTTCAGCAGCTCGACGTGACGCGTGAGCGCGCCGATCACGATCTCGTCTCCGTCCTCGGCGATGTAGGCGAGCTCAGCAAGGTCGTTGATGTCGACCAGATACTCCGGGTGCGCGAGCCGGAGCTTCATCATCGGGAGCAGGCTGTGGCCGCCCGCGATCACGCGCGCCTCAGGGCCGAGCCGCTGCAGGGATGCGATCGCCTCCTCGACACTCGTTGCGCGTTCGTAGTCGAATGGAGCGGGCGTTTGCACCGCAGCTCCTCTCGCGTCAGGAGGGGACGGGAAGTCGTTTGCGCGGCGCGCCGATGTCGTCGCGCTGCTCGTACTGGATGGGCGCGTCGCTGCCGATCACCGGCGAGCGCGGCAGCGCATCGGCATGGAGCGGGCGGCCGCCCGGATAGAGCTGTCGGGCCGCATGGCTGCCGGCTTCGACGTTTCGAAGCACGGGACCGGCCGGGCTCGCCGCCGCGATCGGCGCTTCCCGGCCGAGCCGCGCGAGCGTCAGCGTGCCCTTCGTGTAGACCTCGCCGATGCGCGGGACGACGAGCCCGGCGCTGTCCGGGACGTTCCGGAAGCCTGCCGCCGCCGCACCGGGGTAGAGGCCGTCGACGAGGCCGACGGCGTCGATCAGCCCCGCCTTCCGCACGAGCATCCCTTCGAGCAGGTCGACCCCGGCATCGAGTTGCTCGTTGATCCCGAGGACGATCTCGTTGACGGGCGCGCTCTTCGCGACGATGCCGCCCACGTTCTCGATGACGTCGTCCAGACCGGCGGCGGTCCGCTGGAGCGCGACGATCGTCGAGACGAGGTAGTAGACGAGTGCGAGCACGACCAGGACGACGGCGACCACCATCACGACTCCGGCTGCCGGCATCTGCTCCTCCTCAGCTCGCGTCGTCGATGATCACGTCGAGGGAGCCGGCGTAGTTCGCAACTCCGGCGACGGTTTGCGACACCTGGTCGCGCGTCGTGAGCAGCAGCGCCCCTGCGTCGAGGTCCTGCGAGCCGGCCGCCGCGACGCCGGCGATCTGCCGCACCGTCGGCACGACGCTCTGCGCGGCGGCGAGCACGCCGTGCAGCAGGTAGACCACGACGGGGAGCAGCACGACGAGCAGAACGACGTCGCCGATCCACCAGAGTGTCACCGAGGTCTCCTCTCTGCGACGACCGCCGCCTTGCGCGCGATGCCGGGTAGCGCGCCGAGGATGACGTCGAACTGCGCGTTGATCGCGGTGACCGCGCCTTCGAGCGGGCGAAGATGCTCCGACTCGACGCCTTGCAGCGCGCCCGCGAGGTTCGCGAGCCCGTCGGAGATCGAGACCAGCCGCTGCCGGACGACGATCAGCGCCGCCGCCAGCACCGCGACGGCGACCACGGCGAGAAGCACGCTCAAGAGGACGAGTAGATGCGTGCTGCTCATCCTGCGCCGTACCCGTCGCTGAGCGCGTTCATGTAGCCGTCCTGGACGACGGCCTCGTCGACGATCTTCGCGAGCACCGGCGCCGTCGCCTCGAGCTGCGGGATGTACGCCGTGTTCGCGCCGACCTTGCCGGCCACGTCGAGGAGATTGCGCACGGAGCGGTCGATCCTCACGACCGACTGGATCAGCACCGCCAGCAGCCCGGCGACTGCCAGCGCGGCGAGGAGGCCGAGCGCGAGCGCGATCCACCAGTACGTGTGTGCGGACACGGTTGCGAGCGTCACTTGCCGACCGCCACCTTCCGCAGCGCGCGCGCCGCGTGCAGGATCCGCACGCCCGAGTCGTTGATCCGCTCGATCCCCGCGAGCTCGACAGTCTGCCGGCGCACCACTTCCAGCGCCTCCTCGGCTACCCGCGCCTGCTTCGCGATCCTCATCGCGAGCAGCACGATCATGATCACGATCGCCGCGGCGACCGCGACCACGACGATTCCGAGGGCCAGGCCGACCTGCCAGCCCGTCGCGGACGCGATCAGCATCGGCCGCGACACTACGCCGTTCTCGAAGGCCTGTCCAGACGCGTCCAGGATCGATTTAACGTCGCCCTGACATGGCCTTCACTCCGCCCTTGGCTGCGCGGGGAATCCCAACCCTGCAACCGAGAAAAGGGGTTATCGATGACTCGCAAACAGAACGTCCTCGCGCTGCTGGTGGCCGGGGCCGTGACGGTGCTGGCCGTCGCCGGGCTCTCCGACGCGGCCAATCGGGCGGCACCGGGGAACACGGCCGAGCCGAAGATTTCAGGGACGGCGCAGGTCGGGCAGACGCTGACGGCCTCGCAGGGCACGTGGTCGGGCTCGCCGACCAGCTTCGCCTCCCAGTGGCGCCGCTGCAACGCGCAGGGCAACGGCTGCGCGGCCATCGGCGGCGCTGACACGTCGACGTACCTCGTCCGGAATGCCGACGAGGGCGACACGTTGCGCGTGCGCGTGACGGCGAAGAACGCCGACGGGTCGGCAAGCGCGACCTCGAACGCGACCGATGTCGTGAAGCCGAAGGCGGCGCCGCCGCCCGTGAGTATCAACGGGTGCCCGGCCGCCGGCTCCGGGACGCTCGACGTCGGCAACGTCGCCGCACCGGCTCGCCTCCTGATCGACGGGCAGTCGGTCTCGCCGTCGCCGATCTCGCGCTCCACCGGCGACGTCACCGTTCGCTTCCACGTCTCGGCGTGCAACGGCCGCTCGGTGCAGAACGCGCTTGTCCTCGCCGAGGCGATCCCGTTCCAGCAGTTCTCGATCCCGGCAGAGACGCCGACCGGCGCCGACGGCTGGGCGACGATGACCATGCACCAGGCGGGTGCGTTCCCGGCGTCGCCGCGGCAGCAGCTGCTGGCCGTCTTCGTCCGCGCCCGCAAGACCGGCGAGAACGTCCTTGGCGGCGTCTCGACTCGCCGCCTCGTGTCCTTCCCCGTTCGGCTCAACGGGTAGGGCTTCCGGCCGCGCGCACCGCCCAAAGATACCGCGGGGCGCGCGGGCGTACACGACTCCGACGGACTGCCCGAGCTCGTCGAACTGCCGGAGCCGTCAGGCTCCGGTTTGCTCGTTCGGGTGCTTGCGTGCGGCCTCTGCGGGTCCGATGTCGAGAAGCTCGGCCGCTCGGCGCGAGGCACCGTGCTTGGTCACGAGGTCGCAGGCGTGCTCGAGAACGGAGCGCGCGTGACCGTCATGCACCGCGTTCCGTGCGGGACGTGCGAGCGCTGTCGCGCGGGTCACCAGTCGACGTGCGGTGAGTTTCGCGAGCTGCGAATCACGCCCGGCGGGTTTGCCGAACAGCTCCGCGCGACGCACTGCGTGCCGCTCCCGGACACGCTCGGCGAGCTCGACGGCGTCTGGGTCGAGCCGCTCGCATGCGTGCTGCGCGCCGCCGAATCGGTCCCGCGCGGGCGCGTGCTCGTCGTCGGCGCCGGTGCGGTCGGCCAGCTGTGGATCCAGGTCCTGCGGCGGCGTGGCGACGACGTGGTCTCTGTCGACCCGCGCCCGGAGCGTCTCGCGCAGGCGCACATGCTCGGAGCCGAGACAGGCGACTCCGATACGGTCGCGGCCACGGTCCTGACAGCGCACGCCGGCATCAACGACGCGCTGCACCGGCTCGAGCCGGGAGGCACGCTGCTCGTCTTCGCGGCTCCGCCCGACGACGTGCCGACGGCGCTCGACGCCGTCTACCGCAAGGAGCTGCGCGTGATCGGCTCCCGCTCGGCAACGCCCGCGTACTTCCGGGACGCGGTCGAGCTCCTGCCGACGCTCGTGCTTCCGGAAGTGACGACGCTGCCGCTCGAACGCTTCCTGGAAGGCGTCGAGCTGTACCGCCGCGGCGAGGCGCTGAAGGTCGTCTTCACTCCGTGAGGGCGGCGCGGCTCTACGCGCCCGGCGACCTGCGGGTCGAGGACGTTCCACGCCCTGAGCCGGGGCCCGGGGATGTGCTCGTGCAGATCGAGGTCGCGCTCACCGACGGCACCGACCTGAAGACCTTCCGGCGCGGGCATCCGGTGCTCGCCCAGGAATCGCCGGCGGCCTTCGGTCACGAGTTCTGCGGCATCGTCGACGGCCGCCGCGTCGTCGCGGCGAACTCGGCGCCGTGCGGCGTGTGTGACGGCTGCGCCCGCGGCGAGCAATGCCGCGACCTGGTGTTCCTCGCCGGCGCGTATGCCGACTGGCTCGTCGTCCCCGAGCGGATCGCCGACGTGAACCTGCACGAGGTGCCGCGCGACGTCGAGGCCGAGGTGGCCGCGATGGTCGAGCCGCTCGCCTGCTGCCTGCGCGGCGTCGAGCGCGCGAACATCCACGCAGGCGACAGCGTCGCGATCCTCGGCGCAGGGCCGATCGGGCTGATGCTTGCGGCCTGCGTGGCGGACGCCGGCGGCTGGCCGGTCATCGTCGGGGGGCGGCCGGAGCGGCATCAGCTCGCCTCTCTCTTCGGCGCGGAGACGGGGCCGGGAACCGCCGCCGACGTCGTGTTCGAGGCGGCGGGGACGGACGAGGCGTGGCTCGACGCGGTCGAGCTGGTGCGCTCCGGCGGCACCGTGGTGTTCTTCGGCGGGCTGCCGCGCGAGGCGCGTCCCCCGATCGACGCCTACCGCGTGCACTACGAGGAGCTCACGTTGCGCGGGTCGTTCCACCACACGCCCGCGACCGTGCGCGCCGCCCTCGGCTTTCTGGCCAGCGGCGCGTACCCGTGGGAGCGGCTCGTCACGCACCGTGTCCTGCTCGACGACCTGCCGGAGCTGTTCGCCGACCCGCCGCGCGACCTGCTCAAGGCAGCCGTCGTACCGTGACGCTGCGGGAGCTCAATCGCACCCTGTTGCTGCGCCAGATGCTGCTCGAGCGTCGGCGCACCTCGGCGCTGCAGGCGGTGAAGAAGCTCGTTGCGCTGCAGGCCCAGTACGCGCCGTCGCCCTACGTCGCACTGTGGTCACGCGTCGAGGGCTTCCGCAAGGCGCAGCTCTCGCGCAACGCGGCGATCGTCAAGGCCGGATGCTTCCGGACGACGCTGCACGTCGTCGCCCGCGCGGAGTTCCCGTACGTCGTCTCGTCGTACATCGAGTCGCAACGCGGTCGCAGCGAAGGGCTCGGCGTCGACATCGAAGCCCTGCGCGCGGCCGTGCCCGACCGGCCGCTCTCGTCGGCCGAGCTGACCGAGCTCGCCCGTCGGGTGCTCGAGACCGACGATCGCTGGATCGTGGCGTTTGCCTACCGTGCGCTGCCGTTCGTCCGCACCGAGCCGGCCGGTCCGTGGCCGCACACGAAGCCGTCGCCGCTCCTCCTGTGGCGCGAGCCGCTGCCCGACGCGCAGGAGAGCTCGACGCGGGTCGTCCGGCAGTACCTGGGCGCGTACGGGCCGGCGTCGCGCGACGACGTCGTGCAGTTCACCGGCTTCAGGCTCAGGCAGGTCGATCCGGCGCTCGACGGCCTGCGCACCTTCGAGGACGAGGAAGGCCGCGTGCTCTACGACGTGCCGCGCGCCCCGCTCGCCGAGGCAGACGCCGTTGCACCGGTGCGCTTCCTGCCGGCGTTCGACTCGATCATCCTCGCGCACCGCGACCGCTCGCGGATCGTCCCGCCCGAGTACGTCGAGGCGGTGTTCAACAAGAAGAACGCGACGACGAAGAACACGTTCACCGTCGACGGCTTCGTCGCAGGCGCGTGGCGCATCGAACAGGGCAAGCTGCGGATCGAGCCGTTCGCACCGTTGCCGCCGAAGGTGCGGCGCGCGGTCGAGGCTGAAGGGGAGCGGCTGCTCGCCTGGTACGCCAGCTCTTAGGGTCCGCCGAAGGTTCGGGCCCGGCACGGAACCTGATTCGCGAAGCGAACCAGATTCCAGCCTTGCGCATCACCGCTCGTACAGAGCGGGCTAAAACGCGAACAGCGTCAGCTCGGGCTCGCGTTCCCCGCGCAGGACCGCGAGGTCGACCTGCACGCATGCGATGCCGCGCTGCTCCGCGAGCGCGGTCGCCTGCGGCTTGATCGCCTGGGCGGCGAGGATGCCCCAGCAGTCCGCGCGCGATGGGTCGGCGCGGATGCAGTCGAGGTAACGCGTGAGCTGCTCGACGGCGTCGATCGTCCCGACGCGCTTGATCTCGATCGCGACCCAGCCGTCGTCCTCGTCGCGACACATGAGATCGACCGGGCCGACGTCCGTCGGCCACTCGCGCTTCACGAGCCGCAGGCCCTCCGCGATGTGCGTGGGGTCGTCCGCGAGCAGCAGCTGCAGGTCGCGCTCGACACCGTCCTTCTCGAGCCCGGCGGCCTCGCCCATGTCGTGCGACACGTCGGAGAGCACCTCGAGCAGCCTGATCTCGAGCCTGTCCTCGCTGCGTCCGGCGCGCTTGCGAACGACCACGACGTCGCCGCCGTCCTCGATCACGGTCGGCGGCGTCATCCAGTTCAACGGCTTGTATCCGCCCGCGTCGGCATGGACGAGCACCGAGCCGTCGTCCTTCAGCATCAGGAGCCGGGTCGACTCCGGCAGGAATGCGTTCAAGCGGCCGGAGTAGGCGACCTCGCAGCGGGCGACGATCAGGCGCATCGCGCCAACCTACCGTCCCGTTCGGACATGTCCCGGCTTTGATCTCGCTCTGACCCCGGCCATGGCCTGCAGCGGCGTGTCCACGCGCCGCGGCAACGCGTCCGGGGTCAGAGCCGGGCCGCAAGTCGCCGAGACGCACGCGTCGCGCACAGGTTCGTTGCGGACACGCCCTGCCTCTGACCCCGGGCCATGCCTCTGAGGGCAGCTGGCCCTGGCGCTTCGGGGTGTGTCCGGGGTCAGACCCAGGAAGGAGGCGTTCGGGACGAGGCCCGGCGGATCAGGGTCATGCCGTCGCGGACACTCAGGATCACCTGCACCGTGCGGGGATCGGCGGCGACGTGCTCGTTGAAGGCGACGATCGGCGGCGTGCCGCCGACGACCCGGCCGCCGGCGAGGGTGTTGTCGGCGAAGATCAGGCCGCGCTCCGCGAGGCGCGGGAGCACCGCCTCGTAGTAGCCGACGTAACCCTCCTTCTCGGCGTCGATGAAGACGAAATCGAAGGTCCCTTCGAGGCGCTCGATCGTCTCGAGCGCAGGCCCCAGGTGGAGGGTGATCTTCGACCCGTGCGGCGAGCGGTCGAAGTAGCGCTGCGCGAAGGCCGCGCGCCTCGGGTCGACCTCACAGGTGTCGATGTGGCCGCCCTCTGGGAGCGCCGCCGCCATCGCGAGCGCCGAGTGGCCGCTGAACGTGCCGATCTCGAGCACCCGCCTCGGCTGCGCGCCCCAGACGAGCAGCTCCAGGAACCGCCCGGCCACCGGCCCGGTGAGCATCGACGTCGACCCGAGCTCGCGCGCGGTCTCCTCCGAGAGCTCGGCGAGCAGCGGGTCGTGGGGCGAGGTGAAGCGCTCCACGTACTCCGCGATCTGCTGATCGAGGAGGGCCACGTCGTTAACCTAACCGTGCACCCGACTGAGGAGAGAGACAGAGATGCCCGGCCTGATGTCACGCCTGAGCCTCATCTTCAAGGCGAAGTTCTCGAAGGCGCTCGACCGCGCCGAGAATCCGAACGAAACGCTCGACTACTCCTACGAGGAGCAGCTGCGCCAGCTGCAGAACGTCAAGCGCGGCATCGCCGACGTGACCACGGCGAAGAAGCGGCTCGAGCTGCAGTACACGAGCATGCAGCAGCAGGTCGACAAGCTCGATGGCCAGGCGCGGCAGGCGCTGCAGGCCGGGCGCGAGGACCTCGCCCGCGAGGCGCTGACCCGCAAGACGGCGGTGCAGGGCCAGCTGGACGGGATCATGCAGCAGGGTCAGCAGCTCGAGGCGCAGCAACAGAAGCTGATCGAGGGCGAGCGGACCCTGCAGGCGAAGGTCGAGTCGTTCCGCACGCAGAAGGAAGTGATCAAGGCGCAGTACTCGGCCGCCGAGGCGCAGGTGCGCATCGGCGAGGCCGCGAGCGGGATCGGCGAGCAGATGGCGGACGTCGGGCTCGCAGTTCAGCGCGCCAAAGACAAGACGGAGCAGATGCAGGCGCGCGCGAACGCGATCGACGAGCTGACCGCATCGGGAGCGCTCACCGATCTGACGGCGTCGGGCGACGACATCGACCGCCAGCTCGCGCAGATCTCGCAGGGGACACAGGTCGACAGCGAGCTGGAGAAAATGAAGGCCGAGCTCGGGTCGGCACCCGCGCAGAAGCAGCTCGAGAAGGACGACGCGTCGTGATTGTCCGGCTCCTCGGTGAGGGTCAGTTCCGCGTCGACGACTCGCTGTTGACGCGGCTCAACGAGCTCGACAACGAGGTCGCGCGCGCGGTGGAGGCAGACGACGAGCGCGCGCTCTGGACCGCGCTGCAGACTCTCGCCGATGCGGTGCGCGAGAACGGGGAGAAGCTCGGAGACGACGACCTGTCGCCGTCCGACGCCGTCGTCCCACCCGAGGATCTCTCGCTCGAGGAGGCAAAGGAGCTCCTGGCGGACGAGGGATTCATTCCGGACGTCCCGACCGTCTCGACCTGATGCGCGAGGTCGTACTCGCCGCGCGTCCGCAAGGAGAGCCGAAGGAATCGGACTTCGAGCTGCGCGAGACCGACGCGCGCGAGCCTGCAGACGGCGAGGTGCTCGTCCGCAACGTCTTCGTCTCCGTCGACCCGTACATGCGCGGCCGCATGACCGGCGTCCGCACCTACGTCGGCCCGTACGACGTCGGCGGCTCGATCGACGGCGGCGCCGTCGGGCGCGTCATCGCCTCGCGTTACGAGGGGCTGGTGGAGGGCGACTGGGTCAGCTCGATGCTCGGCTGGACTGAGGGCGGGATCGCGGAAGGCAGCCGGCTGCGCAAGCTCGACCCGTCGATCGCCCCGCCGTCGACCGCCCTCGGCGTGCTCGGTATGCCCGGGTTCACCGCGTGGATCGGTCTCGTCGAGATCGCCGACGTGCAGGCCGGCGAGACGATCTACGTCTCGGGCGCCGCCGGCGCGGTCGGCAGCGTCGCAGTCCAGATCGCGAAGCTGAAGGACCTCCGCGTGATCGGAAGCGCCGGCTCGGACGAGAAGGCCGAGTGGCTGCGCTCGCTCGGGGCGGAGGCGTTCAACTACCGGGAAGCGCTACCGAAGGAAGCGCTCGCCGACGGGATCGACGTGTACTTCGACAATGTCGGCGGCGCCCAGCTGGAGGCCGCGCTCAGCGCGCTCCGGCCGTTCGGCCGCGTCGTCGCCTGCGGCGCGATCTCGCGTTACAACGACGAGCACCCGGAGCCGGGGCCGCGCAACCTCGGCTTCGTCGTCTCGAAGCGGCTGCGCATCCAGGGCTTCATCGTCACCGACCACCTCGAGCGCTTCGGCGCGTTCCTGCGCGAGGTCGGCCCGTGGGTCGCCGAAGGGAAGCTCGAGTCGCGCGAGACGGTGTTCGAGGGGATCGAGAACGTGCCGACCGCGTTCGCCGGGCTCTTCCGCGGCGAGAACACCGGCAAGATGCTCGTCCGCGTCGGGCCCGATTAAGCACGGGCGAACGAGCGCACGGTCGAGCCCAGGAGCAGCCCGCCACGGATCCGGAAGCGGCACAGCCCACGGTGCGCGGCAGGGACGGGCACGGAGCCGCTCCACGAGAGCCGGCCGGCGATCCGTTCGCGCAGGACGGTTCGCCCGTCGAGCGAGACGGTGACGACGTTCGTCGCCTTGGGCAGCAGGGTCAGGTGCAACGCGCCGCCGGCGCATCCGTAGACGGTCAGGCGGGCGGGGCCGGTCATGTCGCCGTTCGGGAGCACACCGGTCGTGACCATCGAGAGCCTCGGCGGGCCGTCGAG
Organism: Thermoleophilia bacterium; assembly: GCA_013362295.1. GTDB lineage: Bacteria > Actinomycetota > Thermoleophilia > Gaiellales > Gaiellaceae > PALSA-600. The sequence goes on along the minus strand of JABFWJ010000441.1, from coordinate 8,704 downwards.
CTGCCAGAGCGTCAACCCCTCGAGGTCGATGCCCCGCGCGTGCCGGGCAACCGGCGTGCCGTCGAACGTGAAGCGGTCGGCGGCGACCACATAGCGGTCATTCGTCGCGAGGCGCCCGTCGAGGGTGGGGGCGCGCACCGTCTGGGGCATCGGACCGGGGACCTTCGCCGGCGGAAAGGAGAGCACGTGGGCGATCCGGTCGTTCCAGAAGCGCTGCTGCCAGACGCTGTTCCAGGCGGGCTCGCCGTCGTAGATGTACGTCACGTCGCTGCTCGCCGCGCGATCGACCCAATCGCGTGGGGCGCCGAGGAGCTCCTGCTGGTCCGCGACGGCGCGATCGCGGACGAGCGCCGATGCCGCGACGGACGTCGCGGTGAGCAGCACCACGAGCAGCAACGGCAGCGCGATCGCGGCGCGCCGCGGCGCGAGCGCGAACACGACGAGGAGGGCCAGGCAGCCGAGCGTGACGAGACTCGCTGCGTCGAACGAGCCGCTGAGGCGGTACACGAGCCCCGTCTCGAGCGAATCGGGCAGCGCCGTCGCGTTCACGAGGTCGTTCCACGGGGCGAGCGCGATCACCGCCAGCGTGGCGAAGCAGACCGCCGCGACCGTCCGCGGCCGGCGCGGCATACCGCGGGCCAGCCACAGCGCGAACACGACGAAGAGGAGCGGCGGCAGGGAGGCGAGGTCCCGTCCCAGGAGATGCGGCGCGAAGCGGGCCGCGAACAGGCCGACCTGTGCGCAGACGGCGAGCACGGCGCACGCCGTCACGGCCAGGAGCGTGCGGGCCGCGCGGTCGCGTTCGCGACCGCGCGCCGCGTCGACGAACAGGAGAGCGAATGCGACGATGGGCAGGACCGCGGTCGAGAGCACGAGGTAGGCGAGATGCTCGTAGCCGAACCGCAGCGACGCCGAGACGGGATAGCCGCCGCTCACGACGGACGAGTAGGACCCGAACGCGCCGGGTGCGGCGACCGCGACGAGCGCGCCGGCGGCCAGCGTGATCCAGGTTGGCCAGAACGCGCGCAGCCGCCCGCGGTCGTGCGCGAGCCACGCGTCGAGCAGCGCGGCTCCCGCGAGCACGGCGACGAAGACGACGGCCTGCGTCCGCGTGACGACGGCCGCCGCGCTCAGCGCGAGCGCGAGTAGCTGGTCGCGGACGCTGCTCGTCTCGACGGCACGTGCGATCGCGAGCATCGCCGCCGCGGCCAGCGGATAGAACAGCACCTCGGTCATGACGAAGCCGGAATAGAGAAGGAGCGGCGAGGCGAGCGTCAACACGGCTGCGACGAACGCGTGGCGCACGGACATCAGGCGTCTCGCGTAGAGAAAGACCGGCACGGCCGCGAGCGACATGACGAGCGCCTGGACGAGCTTCAGCCACACGAGGCCGCCGAGCGCGAGCGGGGCGGCGGCGAGCACGGGGTAGAGCAGCCCGTAGCCCGCGCCCTGGCCGCGGAAGACGGGGATCGACCCCTCGTGCCACAGCCGCAGGGCGCGAGCGGCGTAGATCGCCTCGTCGGGCATGATCCAGAGCCCCGGCACGCGCCGCCCGGCGAGGGCGTACACGAGGGTCGACGCCGCGACGAGCGCGGCGAGCGGAAGCGTCAGACCGGGGCGTCGAAGAGCGCGAGCCATCGCGTCAGGTCCTGCTCGATCGGCAGTTCGTGCTCGAGCTTCGCCTTCAGCTCGAGCTCCTTCGCGTTGTCCCGCTTCGAGTCGCCCGCCGGGATGAAGGGCCACCATGCGCCGCGCTTGAAGCCGTAGATGAAGTAGACCGGATGCTCGTACCCGTCGAAGCGGAAGATCGCGGCGAGGAGCTGCGAGCCGAACCCTTTTGCGGTCAGCTCCGAGGACAGGGCGTGTCCGGTCGCGACGAGATCCTCGATCTCCGGATCGTGTACGACGATCCAGTCGTAGCCGTACTCGTCACTCTTGCGGTCGACCTGCGAGCCGCACTGCTGCGCGACTGCCTCCACGAGCTGATCGACCTCGTCGAACGCGCTGCGGAACTCACCCGACGACTGCGGCTTGAACGCGATCGCGCCCGCGCCCGCAGGCTTCAGCCCGAGCTCGGTGTCCAGCGTCACCGCTGCGGTGACGAGGGCGAACAACCGGTCGCTCTTCGGCTCGGAGAGCTTCTTCTTGCCGAAGAGAACGTCGCGCAGGCCCAAGGGAAGGGCTACGCGACCGGGCGGCCCATCTCGCGGGCGATCTCGGCGAGCGCGGCGAGCCGCTTCTCGATCGGCGGGTGATCCATGAAGAGCTCGCCGACCGCCGACTTGATCTTCGGCGAGACGATGAAGAACGCGCTCATGCCCTCGACCGCACGCAGGTCGCGGTTCGGGATCAGGGTCATCTGCGACGAGATCTTCTGCAGCGCGCTCATCAGGTACTCGGGCGCGCCGGTGATCAACGCCGAGCCCCGGTCGGCTGCATACTCGCGGTAGCGCGAGATCGTCCGGATCAGGATGTAGCTGAGCGCGTAGACGAGGATCGAGACGACCAGGATGATCAGCCAGACCGGCGGGCCGTTGTTGTTGTCGCGGTTGTTTCCGCCGCTGAACAAGCCCCCGTAGAGGCCGAAGCGCGTCAGCAGCGCCGCGAGCATCGCGAAGAAGCTCGCGACGGTCATGATCAGCACGTCGCGGTTCGCGACGTGTGAGAGCTCGTGCGCGAGCACGCCTTCGATCTCCTTGGGCTCGAGGCGGTCCCAGAGCCCGGTGGTGACGCAGACGGCGGCGTGCTTCGGCGACCGTCCGGTGGCGAATGCGTTCGGCACCGGTGTGTCCATGATCGCGACCTTCGGCTTCGGGAGGTCGGCCATCGCGCAGAGGCGCTCGACCATGTCGTGCAGCGCCGGTGCCTCCTCGCGCGAGACGACCTTCGCACCGGCCGCGGCGAGCGCCAGCTTGTCGGAGGTGTAGTACTGGAAGAACGCGAGGCCGACGACGATGAGGACCACCGGCACGAGCCCGACGTTCAGGACCGAGATGAGGACGGCCCCGAAGATCACGTACAAGAGGCCGAGGAGGCCGCTCGTGAGGATCATCCGCAGGGTGAGACCGGCGTCCCGGCCATACGACTTGCGCTTCATGCGCTGGATTGTAGGCACGCTGATCATCCTGCCGTTGGCGCTTAATGCGCCGTCAACAGCGGCGGCGAACGCGTGTGTCCGCCTCGGGTGGGTGCCGGGCGGCGCACAGGGCCTGGCGGCGATCCGCCCCGGTGAGCGGCTTCCGTTGTGCGGCGGTGCTGCGTCCGGCGGGGCGGGCCTCCGTCCGGTGACCCTCGTTGGCGCGGGTTGGCACGGCACCTTGCACTCGCACGAAACGCGGGTCGACGGCCTCGTCGGCGTGCACGCCCTCTCGAGCCAGAGTGTGGAGGGCGGCGGCCACGCGGATTTGCGGAAGCTGCGCGCGCGTCTCGATACGACACGGAAGAACGCGCTGCGGTTGCGAGTCGTCCTGGCGACGATCCTGATCACCTTCGTGGTGTTTGCCCCCCGGCTCGCGGTGATGGGCGGAGCTGCGGCGATCGCCGCCGCGCTCGTGCTGTCCGCATTCGGCTCGACGAGCCTGACGCTGTTCGCGCTCCTGACACTCCTCGGCGCGCTCCTGCCGTGGCGTGCGCTGTGGCTGTTCTTCGGCGCGTACCTGATCGTGCTCGTCGCCTCTCCCGAGACGCAGTCGCTCGCGCTGCTCGGCCCGCATCCCTGGGGCGGCGGCCGCTTCTTCGGGATCTCGAACGAGGTCGAGACGCTGCTGCTTGCCCCGGCGCTCGTGCTCGGGCTCGCCGCTGCGCCGCTCGTGCTGCTCACCGTCGGCTGGAGTCGGGCCGGCGCCGACGGCGGCGGCCTCCTCGCGCTACTCGCCGCGTACGCGCGCTTCGTGCCGCGTCCCCGTGCCGCTGCGGCCGCGGTGGTCGCGCTCGCGGTGCTCTTCGTCGCAGTCGACGCCGCGACCGGCGGTTCCAGCCACGTGACGCACAGCGTGCTGCACGGCAACGTCTTCCACGACCTGTGGCACCGCTGGGGTGTGTCGTGGCACGGCGCGACCGGCGCGTGGGGGCGCGGAGTCGTCTCTGCGATCTGCCTCGTCGCGCTCGCGTGGGTCGCGACACGCACACCGCGCGCGCGCGTCGTCGACGCATTCCTGCTCGGGATCGTCGTGTCGCTCGTGGCAAACGACACGCCGCAGGACGTCTTGTTCTGGGGCGCGATCACAGGAGTCGGCCTGCGACGCGCCGTATAGACTCCGCGCTCGTGCGCCGCCTCGCTCCGCTCGCGATCCTCCTCGTCTTCGCAGCCGGTTGCTCCAAGAACAAGCCCGGCGAGAAGGTCGTGGCGCCGCTCCCGGCGACGGTGGTCGGCACCGTCCCGAAGGCGCAGCAGGCGTCGGTGCCCGCGCAGTACAAGAACGGTGACGCGACCGCGGGGAAGCAGGTGTTCGAGACCGCCGGCTGCAAGAGCTGTCACACGTTGAAGGACGCCGGTGCGACGGGCACCGTCGGGCCGAACCTCGACCAGGCGAAGCCGCCGCTCTCGCTGGTCGTGACCCGCGTGACGAAGGGCGCCGGCGCGATGCCACCGTTCAAGGGCCAGCTGTCGGACAAGCAGATCGCCGACGTCGCCGCCTACGTCGTGAAGGCGACGGGCGGCAACCCGACCGGCTGATCCTTCCCGTCGACTTCCCGCGCGAGGTCGATGTCCTCGCGACCGACTTCGACCGCACGCTGGTCTGGGAGGACGGGACGCTGCGCCCGCGCACGGTGCAGGCGCTGCGTGACGCACGCGACGCCGGCCTGCACGTGATCGTCGTCACCGGCCGCATGGTGCAGTCGGTTCGCCGGTTCCTCGAGCCGGCCGAGCTCGGCGAGCCGGTGATCTGCTACCAGGGCGCGGTCGTCGCCGACGCCGACGGCAAGTGGCTGCGCCACGAGCCGATCCCGCTCGAGCTCGCGAAGGAGGCGCTGGCGTCGCTGAGAGACGAGGGCTACGACCCGAACGTCTACATCGACGACGAGCTGTACGTGTCGCACCTGTCGCAGGCCGCGAGTGATTACGCGGGCTTCCAGGAGGTCCGCGTCCACGAGGTCGAGGACACGCTCGAGTGGCTGACAGCGCCGCCGACGAAGCTCGTCTGCGTCGGCGACCCCGACGAGCTCGACGGCGTCGAGGCGCGGGCGAAGCAGGCATTCGGCGAGCGGCTGTACATCTCGAAGTCGCTGCCGTACTTCCTCGAGTTCGCCCAAGCGGGCGTGACGAAGGGCGCGGGCCTCGAGTTCCTCTCCGAGCACATGGGCTTCACCCGTGAGCGCACCGTGGCGTTCGGCGACGGCGAGAACGACATCGAGCTCGTGGATTGGCCGCCCTACGGCGTCGCCGTCGAGAACGCCCACGAGCGCGTGAAGGCGGTCGCGAGCTGGGTCTGCCCGTCCGCCGCGGAGGAAGGCGTCGCGCAGGTGATCGAGGCGCTTCTAGACTCGAAGCCGTGATCGACCTCAGAGCGGCCCGCAACGACCCGGACGGCTACCGCGCGGCGCTCGCGCGCAAGGGTGGGGCGGAGCTCTTCGACGAGCTGCTCGCGGCCGACGAGCAGAAGCGGGCGCTGCAGACGACGGTCGAGGACCTCCGCGCGCGCACGAAGCTGAAAGGGAAGCCGACGCCCGAGCAGCTGGAGGAGCTGAAGGCGATCAAGGAGCAGTTGCAGCCGCTGGAGCAGGAGCTGCTCGAGGCGGAGCGCCGGGTTCAGGAGCTGCTCGACCGGGTACCGAATCCGCCGGCCGAGGACACGCCGGACGGCGACCGGGAAGAGGACGCGGTCACGGTGCGGGAGTGGGGGGAGCCGCCGAGCTTCGACTTCGAGCCGAGGGATCACCTCGAGCTGTCGGCGCCGCACGGGTGGATCGACGTCGAGCGCGGCGCGAAGGTCTCGGGGTCGCGCTTCGTCTACCGCGTCGGCGACGTGGCGCTGCTGGAGACGGCGCTCTACCGCTGGGCGCTCGCCCGCATCGTGGCGAAGGGCCACGTCCCGGTGCTGCCGCCGGTGCTCGTGCGCGAGCAGGCAATGTACGGGACCGGGTTCTTCCCGTCCGAGAAGAGCGACTTCTACGCCGCGCCCGAGGACGACCTCTACCTCGTCGGGACGTCGGAGGTTCCGCTCGCTGCGTTCCACGCAGGCGAGGAGCTCGACGGGCTGCCGCTCCGTTACGTCGCGTTCTCGACCTGCTTCCGGCGCGAAGCCGGTGCTGCGGGCCGCGACACGCGCGGCATGTTCCGCGTGCACCAGTTCGACAAGGTCGAGATGTTCGTCTTCTGCGAGCCCAGCGCGTCGCGGGAGGAGCACGAACGATTGCTCGACATCGAGGAGGAGCTGGTGCAGGAGCTCGCGCTCCCGTATCGCGTGCAGAACATCGCCGCGGGCGACCTCGGGCTATCGGCCGCGAAGAAGTACGACATCGAAGCGTGGTTCCCGGGGCAGTCGCGCTACCGGGAGATCACGTCGACCTCGAACACGACCGACTTCCAGGCGCGCAGGCTCGAGATTCGCCATCGGCCCGACGGCAAGAACCTCGCACACGTGCACACGCTGAACGGCACCGCGGTCACTGCGCGGGCGCTGATCGCGATCCTCGAGAACTTCCAGCACGAGGATGGCTCCGTCTCCGTGCCGGAGCCGCTCGTCGAGCTCGGCGCGCCGCGCCGCCTCGGTTCGGAGCGGGTCGCGGCGCCGTAACGCCGCGACCCGCGATCCCACTACGGTGTCAGCGTCGCGGTGAAGACCTCTTCCCGCAGACCGAGGTCGATGATCGCTTGCCGGCGATCCGTCCACACCGGCCGCACCGTGCCGCCGAACGCGGCGATTCCCTCGTAGTCGCCGTACTGGTTGCCGAAGTTGACGCTCGGCGCGCAGCAGCTCTCGTCGGTCGGCGCATTCGCGATCGGCGTCGCCGTGTAGCTCCTGCCGCCGTTCGTCGAGCGCGCAAGCGTGTAGCGCGTCGCCGTCGCGCCGTGCGTGCCCGTGTCGTAGTAGGCCACGTTGATCGACCCGTTCGACGGATCGACGGCGAGCCACTGGTTGAACTGGTCGCCGTTGCCGGGCATCGCCTTTGACGTCCACGTCGTTCCGCCGTCGGTCGACTTCCCCACGAAGACGGACGCGGCCGCATCACTGCCGTTCATGTACGCGCAGAAGAGCGCGCTGCCGAACGCGCCGCACGCCGGATAGACGAGCGCGCCGCGGACGGCCTGAGCGGCGAGGTTGAACTGGAACGCGCCGACGAGCGAGATCACGTGTGGTGCGGAGAACGTCGCACCACCGTCCTTGGAGACGGCGTCCGCGATCACGAGATGTGCGTAGTCTTGCCAGGCAACATGCACATCGCCATTGGGGGCGACGTACGGATCGGCCCCGATGCCGCCCGTCTTTCCGGTGAAGTTCCCGCTCACCGAGACCGGATCGGAGAACGAGACGCCGCCGTCGTCGGAGAACGAGAGGACGACGTTGTTTCCGTTCTTGATCGACGACGAGTTGCCCGTGGCGTTGTCCCAGGCGACGTAGATCCTGTCGTGGTGCGCCAACGTCGTGTCGACGGTGATCATCGGCTTGTCGTTGAACTGCCCGACGCCGGTCTGGGGGGCGAAGAACGTTGCCGTCCAGGTCGCGCCGCCGTCGCCCGAGCGCGCCACGGCCATCTCGGTCCCGTTGATCGAGCCTCCGGCCGAGAAGAACACGATGATGTACGCGTAGTACGCGTTGCCCTTCGAGTCGAAGGCGAGGCCCGGGTCGGAGCCGAAGTCGAAGCCGTTGTTCGTGCGCGGCGGCGGCAGCGGCAAGTCGACGCCGGTGAACGTCGCGCCGCCGTCCTTCGAGAACATCGCGCGCATCGGCAGCCGCTGGATCTCGTTCGCCCCCGCGATCACGTTGTTCGGGTTCGCCGGGTTGATTGCGATCGACGTTTCGCTCTGCGAGCCGCACTCGTGGCTCGCATCGACGTTGTTGCCGAACGCGATCTGGCCGACGCTACCGCTGTTGCCCGTACACAGGGTCGGCGCGGCGCCCGACACGGCCAGGTACTTGTCGTACCAGGACGCGCCGTCGTAGGAGCTGAGGTTGCCGGCAAACGCAGGCGCAGCCGCAGCGAACACTGAGGCGACGACTGTCGCCGTCAGGACGAGCGTCTTCATGGCCCTCCTCGAAAGTTGAATAGGTCGAGGTTCGAATATCTCAGGCGCCGGGTCTCATTGGAAGGGCTCACCGGCAGGCCGACCCCGTGCCTGCCGGTGAGCCCAACGAGCTAGCGGCCCGTGACGGCTAGCCAGGAGCCGGTCGTCGTGGTCACGAAGACGATCGGAGCGAAGCACGGCGTCGGGAGATCGATGCTCGTGTCGGTCGCGGCGTCCCCGGCCGGGCTGGCGTCGAAGTTGTCCGTCGAGACGTTCACCACCGCCGGCGCCCCGGCGACGGTGGACTGGCAGCTGACGATCGCCTTGAATTGCGGGAGAGGATTCGTGCCTTGCCGCGCGGGCGGCACAGGTGCCCGGTTGGCGAGAACGAGACCCTCGACGTTGATCTCGAGGCGGCCGTCCGAGCGGAGATCGGCCTCTGCATCGCCGATGATCCACGGCAGGCCGGCACCAGGAACGCCTCTGATCGTGCCGGCCGCGCCGGTATACGGCTCGGTGACGGCCCCGAGCACCCTC
>JABFWJ010000101.1 GCA_013362295.1 Thermoleophilia bacterium | reverse complement strand
GTGCCCGATCCCACGCCGCCGACGCTCAACGTGCCGGACGCGATCGTCGTCAACGCCAACTCGCCGCTCGGAGCCACCGCGACCTACGTCGCGACGGCGACCGACTCGGCCGGCAGCCCGGTGACTCCTGCCTGCTCGAAGGCCTCCGGCGCGCTGTTCCCGATCGGCATCACCACCGTCACCTGTACGGCGTCCGACGCGCGGGGCAACACCTCGGCTGCGAAGACGATCACCGTCCAGGTGAAGGGCGCCGTCGTGCAGCTCGTCCACGTCCTCCGGGTCGTGCAGTCATGGAAGACGAAGAGCAACCTCCCGGAATCCCGGATCAAGCAGATGATTCGGGCCCTCACGCAACCCAGGCCGGCGGTGTCGCGGGCCTGCCGCCTGATCGGTGATCGCGGGGCGTTCGGCAAGGAGCTGTCCGCCGGCCAGCGCGCGTCGGTACGCGCCGAGCTCGCGCGGATCTACGACGTCGTGGGCTGCTCGCGGGCGCTCAAGAAATAGACGACCGCTAGGCGTAGACGTACACGGCCGACCCGTCCGGGATCAGCCCGTACACCGTCGTCGCCACCCACATCGGGATCCGCGCGCAGCCGTGCGAGGCGGGGTACGGCGGCACGTCCGGATAGCCGTGCACGGCGAACCCGCGCAGGAAGTAGTTCGGGTAATAGAGCACCCAGTCGAAGCCGGCCACCTTGCGGTAGACGTGCCACACGCCGATGGGCGTGTTGCCGGTTGCGCCGGTGGAGGTCGCGATCACGAGCATCACCCGGCCGCCGCGGACGATGAAGATCACCTGACGCGTCTTGTCGATCTCCACGTGATCGCCGCCGTAGCGGGCGCGCGGGACATGTGCGACCGCGAGCCTGCGCCACAGCTCGGCGTCGACCGCGCCGGTCCTCGACAGACCTTCGACCTTCTGGAAGGCATAGATCGCCTCGACATCGTCGTCGCCGTAGTAGCCGTCGGCCCTCACCGCGTAGTGGAGCTCCTGGAGGCGCCGCTCGAGCATCCGCACGCTGGCGCCGGTCGCTCCTATCGAGAGCGACGGCGATACGACAGGAACCGTCAGCGTGCGGCTCACGCCGACCCAGCCGTGCGCGGGGCGCGACCGGAGCGTGACATGCGCGGTGTGCGCCGTTCGCGCGTCCACGCGGCGCGGGCCGACGACCGTCCCGGCGCTCGCCGGATGGAGCGTCGCGACGACGCGCACGCTGCCGCCGACGACCGGAGTGCCACGTACTGAGACGGTGAGGAACGGCTTCACGAGCGTCTGCGCAGACGCTTTGACGCCGCCGGACGATGCGACCCACGGCCGCGGCGAGAGGACGCGCACGCGGAGCAGGCCGTGCACGAACCGCCGGCCGCGAAGCGTCACGGGCAAGCGCGGCACGACGCTCGCGTGCAGCGCGATCCATTGGCCGTACCGCGCAAGATGAGGCGCCGAGAGGTGCAGCGTGATCGACGTCACCGGCTGCACTCCCTCCGGGCCGGCGTCCGTCTGCAGCGCGGGCCGCCAGTAGCCTGCGCGGAACGTGTGCGTGACCGTCTGCCCGGTCGCGCTCGCCCCGTCGCCGAAGCTCCACGTGTACGCCGACGACGCGCACGCCGCGGTGAACGTGACCGTCAGCGGCGCCGCGCCCGAGACCGCGCTCTGCGTCTGCCCGCACGCAGCCTGCGCCGCCGGTGCGAACGCGAAGAACGGAACTGCTACGAACACGAGCCTGCGCATCGGCCGCAGCGTAGTTCCCGTTTTCGCCTGCCGCTCCTCCCCTCAGGAGGGATCGCGCGGCGCGCGCAGCTCGTCGGAGAGGACGCGGTATTCGGTCGCCATCAGCTTGTCTGCCATGCTCGTCCGGGCCGATGGCGTCGCGACAACGACGGCGCGGCGGGAGGCGGCTCGCGCCCGTCTGGGCCGGCTCGGCGAGCGCGCGACGGAGTCGCTGCCGGCGCTCGCGGTGGACTTGAAAGGCCGCGCGGCCGAGCTCCTGCCGGGGCGCGCGGCGAACGACGCCATCTGGCAAGCGGTGGGCCTTCAGCTACGCACGGAGGTGGGCCATCCGGAGCTGAACTGATCAACAGCCAGGGTGCTCCGGCCCTCGGCCGGGCCGGTCCAGGTGCCTTCCGGGGCCCGGCGTACTATGGGCCTCCGCGATGCCCGCCGCCGACTTCGTCCACCTCCACGTCCACTCCGAGTACTCGATCCTCGACGGCGCCTGCCGGATCCCCGACCTCGTCGCGCGGGCCGCCGAATTCGAGATGCCGGCGGTCAGCCTCACCGACCACGGCTCGATGGCGGGGGCCGTCCAGCTCTGGAAGGCGACGCGGAAGACCGGCGTCCGGCCCGTCATCGGCTGCGAGGTCTACGTCGCGAACGACCGCAAGGCGCACGAGAAGGGGAACGCGCACCTCACGCTCCTCGCGGCGGACAACACCGGCTACGCAAACCTGATCAAGCTCTCCTCGCTCGGTTTCCTCGAGGGCTACTACTACAAGCCCCGCGTCGACTGGGAGCTCCTCGAGCGGCACCGGGACGGGCTGATCGCGCTCTCGGGCTGTCTCTCCGGACGCGTCTGCAGGGCACTCGAGGAGAACAGGCTCACCGACGCCGAAGGCGAGCTCGACCGGCTCACGCAGACCTTCGGCAAGGAGAACGTCTACGTCGAGCTTCAGAACGCGCACCTCGACGTGCAGGCGCGCATCCTGCCTCAGCTCGCGCAGCTGGCCGAGAAGCAAGGCCTCCCGACGGTCGCGACCGGCGACGTCCACTACCTCCGCGACACCGACGCGCGCGCGCACGAGGCGCTGCTCTGCATCCAGTCGGGCGACTCGCTCAAGAACCCGAACCGCTGGAAGTTCGAGACCGACCACTTCTACTTCAAGTCGCCGCAGGAGATGGTCGCCGACTTCCCCGGTCACGCGGAGGCGCTGCGCCGCACGCTCGAGGTCGCCGAGCGCTGCAACGTCGAGATCGAACTCGGACGGATCCTGCTCCCGAAGTTCGACGTGCCCGAGGGCCGCGACTCGTTCGACTACCTCGTCGAGCAGTGCGAGAAGGGGCTCGCGCGCCGTTACGACAAGGTCACCTCCGAGCTCCAGGAACGCCTGCGCTTCGAGCTCAAGACGATCAAGGAGATGGGCTTCGCCGACTACTTCCTGATCGTCTGGGACTTCATCGCCTTCGCGAAGCGCAACGGGATCGGCGTCGGTCCGGGCCGCGGCAGCGCCGCGGGCAGCCTCGTCGCCTACTGCCTCGAGATCACGAACATCGATCCGATCCGCTACGACTTGCTGTTCGAGCGCTTCCTGAATCCCGGTCGCAAGTCGATGCCCGACATCGACATCGATTTCGCCGTCGACGGCCGCGAGCGCGTGATCAACTACGTGCGCGAGAAGTACGGCAACGACCGCGTCGCGCAGATCATCACCTTCTCGACGATGGCCGCCCGCGCGGCGGTCCGGGATGCGGGCCGGGTGCTCGAGGTTCCCTACGGCGTCGTCGACAAGATCGCGAAGCTGATCCCCGAAGGCCCCGGCCAGACGCTCGACGAGTGCCTGAAGGCGGGCGCCGAGCTGCGCAAGGCGGTCGACGCCGATCCGGTCGCGAAGGAGATCCTGGACCTCGCGCAGCCGCTGGAAGGCCTGACGCGGGCGGACTCGATCCATGCGGCGGGTGTCGTGATCGGCGCCGAGCCGCTGATCAACGTCGTGCCGCTGCAGCAGAAGGGCTCCGACCAGGAAGTCGTCACGCAGTTCAACATGCAGGACGTCGAATCGCTCGGCCTCCTGAAGATGGACTTCCTCGGGCTGCGCAACCTCGACGTGATCGACAAGGCGTGCGCGCTCGTCGGGAACCTCGACATCGAGAAGATCCCGATGGACGACAGGAAGACCTACGCGATGCTCGCGAAGGGAGACGCGGCGGGGGTCTTCCAGTTCGAGTCGTCAGGCATGCGCGAAGCGCTGCGGCAAGTGAAGCCGACGGAGTTCGAGGACCTGATCGCGCTCGTCGCGCTCTATCGCCCGGGGCCGATGCAGTACATCCCGAACTACGCACGGCGCAAGGCGGGGCAGGAGGCCGTCCCGCTGCTCGACCCGCGTCTGAAGCCGATAGTCGGCGAGACATACGGCATCGCGATCTATCAGGAGCAGTCGATGCAGATCGCGAAGGAGATCGCGGGCTTCAGCCCCGCCGAGGCAGACGATCTGCGCAAGGCGATCGGCAAGAAGATCCACGCGCTGATGGCCTCGCTGAAGAACAAGTTCATCGAGGGCTGCATCGCGAACAACACGTCGGAGCAGGTCGCGAAGCAGCTGTGGGACGACATCGAGAAGTCGCAGGACTACTCGTTCGGCAAGTCGCACGCCGCCTGCTATGCGCTGATCGCCTACCAGACGGCCTGGCTGCGCGCGAACCACGCGTGCGAGTACATGGCGGCGCTGATCAGCTCCGTCATGAGCACGAAGGACCGCGTTCCGATCTACGTCAACGCGTGCCACGACCTCGGCATCGAGGTGCTGCCCCCGGACGTGAACGAGTCGATGACCGACTTCGCCGTCGTCGACGGGAAGATCCGCTTCGGCCTGAACGCCGTCAAGGGCGTGGGGGAGGGCGCCGCGAACGCGATCATCACCGAGCGCACGAACGGGCGCTACGAGTCGATCTGGGACTTCGCCGAGCGCGTCGACCAGTCGGCGTCGAACAAGCGCGTGCTCGAGGCACTCGTCAAATGCGGCGCCCTGCCGGGCTCGCGCAAGGGGATGCTGGGCGTGCTCGAGCAGGCAGTCGCGTGGGGGCAGAAGCAGCAGGCTGACCGGCTCGCGGGACAGGGCTCGATCTTCGATCTCGGGCCTGTCGAGGACGAGAAGCCGAAGCACCACCCGCCCGTGCCGGCGGAGGAGTACGACAAGAACGACCTCCTGAAGATGGAGAAGGAGGTGCTCGGCCTCTACGTCACCGAGCACCCGCTCCAGGGCGTGCGCGACCAGCTGCGGCGGAAGACGGACGCGACGATCGGCGAGCTCGAACGGCGCCGCGACGGCGAGGTGATCACGATCGGCGGCATCGTCGCGTCGCTCCGCCACATGACGACCAAGCGCGGCGACGCCATGGTGTTCCTGCGCGTGGAGGACGTGACCGGCGGCATCGAGACGGTCGTCTTCAACTCGACCTACGACAAGGCGCGTGAGCTCTGCGCGACCGACCGCATCCTGATCGTGAAGGGGCGCATCGACCGCAAGGAGGGCGAGACGAAGCTCGTCGCCATGGAGATCGCCGCGTTCGAGGCCGTGCCCGAGAAGCGCGAGGTTCGGCTCCGAATCGACGCGACGAAGGCGGCCGCCGGGACGATCCGCGAGCTGGCCGCGCTGATCAGGGACTTCCCCGGCGAGTCGCCCGTGTACGCCGACCTGATCACCTCGCAGGGTAAGAAGGTCTACGCCTTCGGACCGCAGTACAAGGTGCAGCCGGCGCCGGACTTCTACGCCGAGGTGAAGATGCTGCTCGGCGAGTCCGCCGTCGCCTGAGCCGATCGCCCTGAGCTTTTCGACCCCGTGGACCTAGGCCTTCGGTGGGGGCGAATAGGACCTTGGAGTGACAAGCTGATTACGTTTGCGGCATACCTCTTGGCACCCGTTCAGATTCCGTTAATTCTGAAGATCCCCCGGCAAGGGGAGAACCAGGTCGAACGTTTTACCGAACAGATGAGTGAGGAGACCATCTGATGCCGACCACCGAGACACCCGACCGCCTGACAGAGCAAGAGCTCGTCGAGCGTTGGCGGGCCGAGGAGCTCGAGCGGGCCGGCTACCCGCCGCAGGCTGCCTTCGAGCTGGCCGCGCGGACGGACGTCGATCTGCACCTCGCCGCAGAACTGCTCACCAAGGGCTGCTCCACCGAGCTCGCGCTGCAGATCCTGCTCTAACTCCCCTCCCTCCCCGAAGACCTGGTTCGTACCTGCGAACCAGGTTCTTCGATAGCGTCGCGCCGTGTTTTCGGAGACCGCGTTCTTCCTGGCGTCGATCCCCTCCCCGCATACCGGCGTCGTCCACCTCGGCCCGTTGCAGCTGCACATGTACGGGCTCACGCTGCTCGTCGCGATCCTCGCCTGCATCTGGCTGACGGGCAAGCGGTGGACGGCCATGGGCGGCGAATGGGAGCTCGTCACGCGCGTCGCCGTCTGGGGTGTCGCCTTCGGCGTGCTCGGCGCGCGGCTCTACCACGACATCACCTCCTGGAGCGAGGTCCCGTCTCCGAAGTGGCAGGGCATGTGGGAGGTGTGGAAGGGCGGTCTCGGCGTCTGGGGCGGGATCTTCCTCGGCGCGCTCGCCGGCTCGGTGATCGTCCGCCGCGCCGGCGCCAACGTCGGCGCGTTCCTCGACGCCGCTGCGCCCGGCCTGCTGCTCGCGCAGGGCATCGGCCGCATCGGCAACTGGTGGAACCAGGAGCTGTACGGCAAGCCGACGACCCTCCCCTGGGGCCTGAAGATCGATCCCGAGCATCGGACGGTCGCGTACTTCAACCACGCGACGTTCCACCCGACCTTCCTGTACGAGCTGATCTGGGACGTCGTCGGCGTGCTCGTCCTGCTCTGGATCGCCCGCCGCTTCACGATCCGGCCGCCGGGCCTCTTCGCCCTCTATATCGCCTGGTACTGCTTCGGCCGCTTCTTCGAGGAGCTGCTGCGCATCGACCCGGCTCACCACATCGCCGGTCTGCGCCTGAACGCCTGGGTGTCCGCGATCCTCTTCTTCGCCTCGCTCGTCTACTTCATCCTCCATCGGCGCCGGGCCCGCGGCCGGGCGCCCAAGGAGCCGAAACGCGAGCCGCGGAAGAAGGGGCCCACGATGGCGATCCCCCGAGGCCGCGTCCGCTAGGCCCAGTACATTCTCCGGGATGCCCGTGGCCGTCCGCGAGCTCGAGCTGGACCTCGACGCCTTCGAAGGCCCGTTCGACCTGCTCCTCTCACTCGTGCTCCGCGAGGAGCTGCCGCTCCGGGAGGTCGATCTCGCCGAGATCGTGATCGCCTTCGTCGAGCACCTCGCCGGCAAGGGCGAGCTCGACCTGGACGCCTGCGGCGAGTTCCTGGTGCTGATCTCGGCGCTGCTCGAGCTGAAGGCCCGCGCCATGTTCCCGGAGGAGGACGCCGAGCTCGCCGAGCTCGAGCCCGAGGAGGCCGCGGAGGAGCTCGCGCGCCGGCTGGCCGAGTACCGGCGCGCGAAGGAGGCCGCCCACTGGTTATGCGGCCGGCTCGAGGAGCGCCGCGACCTCTTCTTCCGCGTCGGCCCGGCACCCCTCGCGCCCAAGCCGGAGCGCAAGCTCGCGCCGCAGTCGCCGCTCGAGCTGGCGAAGGCGCTCCGTGCCCTGGCGGTCGAGCCGCCGGCGCCGTCGGTCTCGCACATGGCGCTCCGCTTCCCACCGACCGCGCAGTTTCTGGAGCGCTGGCGCTCGCTGCTGCGGCGGCGCACTCGCTTCGACTTCGACCAGGAGGTGGAGGGGCTCTCGCGCGTCGAGGTCGCCGTCGCCTTCCTGGCGCTTCTCGAGCTGCGCAAGCAGAACGAGATCGCGATCGCCCAGTCCGGGCCGTTCGCCCCGATAAGGATTTCCCGCGCCGACGCCGAAAGGAGCTTGTCATGGAGCCTTCCAGGAACTCCGCCAGCCCACTCCGCCTGATCACCACCGAGGTCACGCCGGCGAGCGAGCTGGCGAAGACCGTCGAGGCGCTCCTCGTCGTCGCGTCGCAACCGCTCTCGCCCGAGGAGATGGCCGCCGCCGCCGAGGTCGACATCCTGCACGTCGGCGAGGCGCTCGAGCTGCTCACCGACCGCTACTCGGACGAGTCGAGCGGCATCGTGCTCGAGCTCGTCGCAGGCGGCTGGGCCTTCCGCGCGTCGGCGGCTGCCTCCGAGGCGTGCGCGCGCCTGTTCGAGAAGCCGGTCGAGAAGGGCCTCTCGCAGGCGGCGCTGGAGACGCTCGCGATTGTCGCGTACCTCGGCCCGATCTCGCGGCCCGAGGTGGCGCGCATCCGCGGCGTCAACGTCGACGGCGTCGTCGCCGGGCTGGTCGAGCGCGGCCTGATCGCCGAAGGCGGCCGCGAGAACGAGTTCGGCGCGATCCGCTACCGCACGACACCGCTCTTCGAGCGCATCTTCGGCCTCGAGTCGCTCGCGTCGCTCCCGCGCGTCGACGAGCTCGGCGCGGACGTCACCGAGATCCGCGAGCGCCTCGAAGCGGTCGCCGAGAAGCGTCCGGCGTAAGCGAGGGCCACAGGCTCGAATCTGGTTCGGCCGCGCCGAATCAGGTTCGCATCCAACCTGAGTCGGACGGAAGAAGCGCCGGCCCGTGCGGCGCCGCTATCGTCGCCGGATGGACGTCACCGACGCCACGTTCGAGGCCGACGTGCTCGAGCGCTCGCAGCGCGAGCCAGTCGTCGTCGACTTCTGGGCCGACTGGTGCGGCCCGTGCAGGATGCTGACGCCCGTGCTCGAGGAGAAGACGTCCGAGAAGGGCGTCACGCTCGCGAAGGTCGACGTGGATGCAAACCCCGCGGTCGCACGCGAGTACGGCATCAGCGGCATACCGGCGGTGAAGGCGTTCCGAAACGGTCACGTGGTCGCCGAGTTCGTGGGCGCGCAGCCCCCGAACCGTGTCGAGTCGTTCCTAGACGAGCTCACGAAGGCGCCCCTCGCAGAGCGGATCGACGATCCCGCGCTCAAGGATGCGCTCGAGGCGGGTGACTACGAGCGTGCGTTCCAGCTCCTCCTCGGCCGGCTCGAGCACGAACCGGAGCAGAAGGACGAGATCCGCAAGCTGATGGTCGAGCTCTTTGCCGAGCTCGGCCAGGACCATCCACTGGCGAGCACGTACCGGAAGAGGCTCGCCGCCGCCGTGTTCTGACGCGCACCGTCGACGAGTGGGTGCTCACCCGGCCGTCGAACGTCGCGAGCGTGAGCGTCACCTGATACTCGCCGGCGCGCACATAGCGGTGAACGGGCGCGGGCCCGACCGACGTGACGCCGTCGCCGAAGTCCCAGGCACGCCAGGCGACGCCGATCTCTGCAGGGTCGCGGGAGCAGTCGACGAGTTGGATCGTGTCCTCGGTCGAGGGCTCCTGCGGGCTGACGGTGAACCGGGCGACCGGCGTGTTGGCTGACATGGAGGCGCTCCTTTCGGTGAGTGGTTGTCCCCGTACTCGACCGCACGCCGCCCACAAATCGCTAACGGACGCTGTTACGTTCGAAGGTCATGGAGTTCCGCGTCCTCGGTCCGCTCGAGGCGGTGGAGGCCGGCCGAGCCCTGCCGCTCGGCGGCCCGAAGCAGCGCGCCCTACTCGCGCTCCTCCTGCTGCACCCGAACGAGGTCGTCTCGACCGACCGGTTGATCGACGAGGTGTGGGGGGCGCGGCCGCCGAAGAGCGTCGACGCCTCGCTCCAGAATTGCGTCTCGCACCTGCGGACGGTCCTCGGCCGAGAGGTGATCGAGACGCGCCCGCCCGGCTACCGGCTGAACGTCGACGCCGGCAGCGTCGACGCGCTTCGCTTCGAGCAGGCGCTCGCCGCCGCGCAGGACCTCGACCCGCCGGAGCGTGCTTCGGCGCTGCGCGAGGCGCTCGCGCTCTGGCGCGGGCGGCCGCTCGCCGGCGTCGAGTTCGAAGGGTTCGCCGGCGCCGAGCTCTCCCGGCTCGACGAGCTTCGACTCGCCGCGCTCGAACAACGGATCGAGGCCGAGCTCGAGTTGGGACGCCACGACGCGCTTCTTCCGGAGCTCGAAGCCCTCGCCGCTCGTCACCCCGCGCGCGAGCGGCTGCGCTACCTGCAGATGCTCGCGCTCTATCGCGCGGGCCGCCAGCGCGACGCGCTCCGCGTCTACCAGGAGGCGCGGCTCGAGCTCGTCAACGAGTTCGGTCTGGAGCCTTCCGAGCGCCTCCGCGTGCTCGAGCGCCTGATCATCGAGCACAGTCCGGCGCTCCGCCTCGCCTCGGAACCGGCGCTCGTGGGAGCGCCGCGGGCCGCCCGCAGGCGAAACGTCGTGATCCTCATGTTGGAGGTGGTCGACCTCGAAGGGGCCAGGCCCGCGGCCCGGAGCGCGGCCGCGGCGGCGCTCACCGAGATCGCGATGATCGTCGGGCGCCACGGCGGCTCGGTCCGGCAGCTCGCGCCGGAGGAGCTGATCGCCGAGTTCGCCGCGCACGACGACGACGCGCTGCGTGCGCTGCGCGCCGCGTTCGAGGCTCGCACTGCGGCCCCGGCAGGGTTCGTCGTCCGGACTGCCGTCGAACGGGTCGCCGAGGACGGGGATCTCGACGCGGTGAGGCGCCTCCTTACGAAGGCCGCGACCGGCGAGCTCTTGCTCGGCCCCGGCGTGCTGCGGCTCGTGCCCGCGGCCGTCGACGTCGTCCCGCACGAGTCGGGCGAGGGATTCCGCGTGCTGCGTTTCGACCCGAAGGCCGAGCCGTTCGCGAGGCGCCTCGAGGCTCCGCTCGTCGGCCGTGTGTCCGAGCTCGAGGCGCTGGAATCCGCGCTGCACGCGGCCGCGCGCACTCGTTCACCGCGCAAGATCGTGCTGGTCGGCGACGCAGGCATCGGCAAGACCCGCCTCGCCCGGGAGTTCGCGGCGCTCGTCCGGTCCGAAGCACAGGTCCTGACCGGTCGCTGCGCGCCGTACGGGGACGAGGCCGCGGTGCTGCCGCTCCTGGAGATCCTCGAGCAGCTCGGGCCGGCCGATGCCGTGATCGCGCGCATGCGCGAACAGTTGTCCTCGGAACCGAGCGAAGCCTTCTGGGCCGTTCGGCGCCTGCTCGAGGAGAGCGCAGGCGGCGAGCCGCTCGTGCTCGTCTTCGAGGACGTCCACTGGGCGGCGCCCACCCTGCTCGACCTCGCCGACTACCTCGCGGGCTGGTCGACCGCCCCGCTGCTCGTGCTCTGCGTCGCACGGCCGGAGCTCCTCGAATCGCGGCCCGAGTGGCGCGACGACGCGCTCGTCCTCGACGCGCTCTCCTCCGGCGAGGCAGAGCGGCTGGCCGCAGCGCTTCCGGAATCGTCCCAGCTGGACGGTGACACGCTCGCCGCTGCCGTCGGTGCCGCAGAGGGGAATCCGCTGTTCCTCGAGCAGCTCGTCTCCTTCGCAGCCGAGGAGGCGCAGGGGTCGACACCACCGACCCTCGAGGTTCTGCTCGCGAGCCGCGTCGACCGGCTGCTCGAGAACGAGCGGGCGGTGCTCGAACGCGCCTCGGTGGCCGGTCGTCATTTCTGGCGGTCGACGGTCGAGGAGGCGTCACCGGAGGACGAGCGCGCGGCGGTCGGCAGCGCCTTGATGGCGCTCGTGCGCCGGCGGCTCGTGCACCCGGAGCGGGCGTTGCTGCCGGGCGAGGACGGGTTTCGTTTCCACCACGCACTGATCCGCGACGCGGTCTACGCCGGCATTCCCGAGACGGCTCGTGCCGTCCTCCACGAGTCGGTCGCACGGTCGCTCGAGGGCCGCAACCCCGAGCTCGACGAGACGGTCGGGTACCACCTGGAGCAGGCCGCCCTGCTCGACCCCGACCTCCGGCTCGCGCACGAGGCCGCCGAGCGGCTCGGCGCCGCCGGCATGCGCGCGCTCCGGCGAGTCGATGCGCGTTGTGCGATCGACCTCCTGACGCGCGCACTGGCGCTCGAGTCGACGCTGGAGCGCGAATGCGCGCTTGGAACGGCCTATAAGTTCGCGGGCGACCTGGTGCGCGCGGAGGCGCTACTCGACGATGTCGTGCGCAAGAGCAAGCTGTCCGGCGACGGGCGAATCGAGCACCTGGCGGCGGTCGAGCTGGTCTGGCCGCGGCTGGCAGGCGGCGACCTCGCGCTCGACGACGTCCTCGCCCTGCTCGAGCGTGCCAAGCCCGTGTTCGAGCAAGCCGGCGACGACTTTGCGCTCGGCCGCGCCTGGCATTTGACCGCCGCCGTGAAGGGCGTGTATGAGCTCCGCTACGGCGAGTTCGTGCACGCCGCGACCCGCTGCCGGCGCCATTACGAGCGGTCGGGATTCGCCGCGGGATCCGTCGTCGTCCTGTTCGCGGTTGCGGCCTACCGCGGGCCGACGCCGGTCCGGAGCGCGATCCGGCGCTGCCGGGCGTTGCTGGCGGACGCCGGCACGCCCGTCTGGGCGAGCTTCGTGCTCCCGCCGCTTGCCGCGCTCGAGGCGATGGCCGGCCGGTTCGACGCGGCTCGGTCGGCGGGAGTTCGCGGACACCGGAACGCTCGCGACGAACTGGACGGCAATCGCCGCCGAGGTGGAGCTGCTGGCCGGGAATCCGCAGCGGGCGGAGCAGCTCCTCGCGGCCGCGTGCGACGCGCTGCGGGCGGCCGGCGAGACAGAATGGCTGGCCACGAACACCGCGCTGCTCGGCGAAGCGCTGTATCGGCAGGAGCGCTTCGAGGATGCGCTCGCGGCGGGCGAGTCCGCGCTGGCGATTGCTCCCCCCGGGCACCTCACATCCACCGCCGTCGGCCGGCGCGTTCGGGCGAAGGCGCTCGCCCGGGTCGGCCGGCTCGACGAAGCCGAGGCGCTCGCCCGGGAGGCGATCGAGCTGCTGGCGAACGGCGACGTCCTCGACGAGCAGGGGGAGGCGTTCGCCGCCGCCGCCGAAGTGCAGCTGCTCGCGGGCGCCTCCGCGGAGGCCGACGAGTACCGGCAACAGGCGCTGGCGCTCTTCGAGCAGAAGGGAAACGTCGTGTCGGCAGACCGTGTTCGCACCCGCGTGGCGGTGCCGAGGTAGGGGGAGCCCGTCGCGCGGGCTCCCCCGCTCGATCAGCACGCCGGGGGACAGACGTGCATCGGCGCGCTGCCCGCGCTCTGCGCCCAGCCGTCGACGCCCGCCGTCAAGACCGCAGACACCGCGACCGCGGCGACGAGCGCCGCCAACTTCCTGAGGGTTGCCCGCTGCATGTTTCTCACCTCCTCTCTCATCGCTGCAGCGAGCGTCGGAGAGGCCGCTCAGGAATCGGTCACGGTTGGCCAACGGCGTGCCAACGGTGCACGGTTAGGGCCTCGTTAGCGGGCGCTCGTACCGTCCACCGCTCCACGAGAAAGGGGGTCAGCCGATGCAGTTCAACCGACTCCGTGCGGGACGCGCACAACCTCTATCTGGGGACGCTCGCCGACCTCGGCCTGCTCGGGCTGATCATTCTCGTTGCGGTCCTCGTCCTGCCGCTCGCCGCCGCACGCCGGACCCGCGACCCGCTGCTCACTGCGGTACTTGCCTCGTACTCCGGGTTCCTCGTCCACGCCGCGTTCGAGTGGAACTGGAAGTTCCCGGTCCTCACGGTCGCGGCGCTCGTGTTCGCAGCCCTCCTGGTCGTGTCCGACCCGGTGCGGCCGGCCCTCCAGATCGGCAACGCAGGTCGGATCGCCGCCACAGGCTTGACGGCACTCGCCGCGGCCTTCGCGCTGGCCGTCCTGATCGGCAACACCTCGGTGATGGCCGCCGAGAAGCAGGCGGCTGCGGGCGACGGCCGGGGCGCCGCCGCGCGGGCCGATCGCGCGCGGGCCTTCCTGCCGTGGGCGTCTGAGCCGTGGCTCGTCCTGGCGGACAGCCGGGCCGAGCGCGGCGACGCCGCCGGCCGGCGGGCGGCTCTGCGCGAGGCCGTCGCGCGCGATCGGAACGACTGGACGCTGTGGTTCCGCCTGGCGGCCCTTGCGCGCGGCGGGGAACGAGTCTTCGCCACGCGTCGGGTGCTCGCGTTGAATCCTCGACTCGGCGCTCGCTGAGAGTGATCAGAAAAGGCCGCTGTAGCTGCGGTCGGGCCGCACGAAGCCGTGCGCGAGCGAATGCCGCGTCGACTCGTCCGGCGGCAGGCAATCCGTGCACGTCCACAGGTGCGCCTCGGCGTCCCGCCACGCGCGCACGCCTGGGCCGAGCTCGGCCCCGCAGCCGGCGCAGGCTTCCGCGTGTTCGAGCGTGAGGAGTTCTTGGCGAGCCACCCTGGAGAGTTCGGCGCGGCGCCAACGGCGGTCGATCCCCTGGTCGAGCGACAATCCGCGCCATGCGCCTGAATGCCTGGCTCGCCCGTGCGGGCGTCGCCTCCCGCCGGAAGGCGGACGAGCTGATCAAGGCCGGCCGGGTGACGGTGAACGGCGAGCCGGGGCAGCTCAACACCTTCGTGCAGCGCAGCGACGACGTGCGTCTCGACGGCAGGCCGCTCGCGAAGCAGCAACTCGCCTACGTGCTCCTGCACAAGCCCGCCGGTGTCGTGACCACGGCCAGCGACCCGCAGGGGAGACCGACCGTCGTCGACCTCGTCGAGCTTCCGATCCGCGTCGTCCCCGTCGGTCGCCTCGACGCCGACACGACCGGCGCGCTCCTCCTGACCAACGACGGCGAGCTCGCGCACCGCCTCGCGCACCCGCGCTACGAGATCGACAAGGTGTACGACGTCGAGACGTGGCGGCAGCCGACCGACGTGCAACTCGAGGAGCTCAGCCGCGGCGTCGCGCTGGAGGACGGGCCGACGGCGCCGGCCGAGGTGCGGCGCATCGGCGGCGCGCGGCTCGAGCTGACGATCCACGAGGGACGCAACCGCCAGGTCAGACGGATGCTCGAAGCGGTCGGTCACCGCGTGAAGACGTTGCACCGGTCGCGGTACGCGCATCTGACGCTCGAAGGGCTCGAGCCCGGCGCCTGGCGCGAGCTCGAGCCCTCCGAGGTCGAACGTCTACGGGCGGCTACAAGGGATTCCTGACCGCCAGATCGTGGGCCCGGGCGAGCAGGCTGTTCGCCTGCTTGACCCAGGCGCGCGCCTGGTCCTCGTCGATCTTCCCGTTGCCGGCCGCCGCCTGGTTGAGCGCCGCCCGGATCGCTCCGACGAGCGTGTCGCGCTCGGCGGTGAGGTTCGCGATCTGCGTCTCGATCGCGTCGTACGCCAGGTCACCGCTCGGGCCCGCCGGCTGCTTCAACGCGTTGGTCGAAGCGATGAGCGTGTCGAGCGCGAATTGCCCGAACGGCGCGTTCACCTGCTTGTACGCCGCGCCGAGCTGCCGCGCGCCCTGCCCGCGGTCCTCGTCGTTGTCGCGTCCCTTGCCGAGGATCTCGGTGATCACGCGGCCGTCGTCGAGGTAGGAGTCCGACAGCCCGACGAGCGAGTTGATCGTCGGCCGCAGGTCGACGTGATCGGTCCACGTCGTGCTGTCGACGCCGTTGCTCGCGACGCCCGGCCCGACGAATCCGGCCCACGTGTTCGCGATCTCGTCCTGGTAGTCGCCGTGGTTCCATGCGAAGCCGGGGTTGACGCAGACGTTGCTGCCTGCGCAGACGCCGGACAGGTTGGTCGTCTGGAAGAAGAAGTCCGAGTTGCCGAACATCGTGAACGTCGGCGTCCGCTTCGGATCGGCATTCACCATGTGGAGCGTCTTCTCTTCGACCGTGTCTGCGAGTCGCTCCGCGACCGGCACGACGACACCCGCGTACGGACTCGGCGCCTTCGCGGCGGCGACGTCGCGCTCCAGCGACCGCACCGTCGGGTTCGTCCGCTCGGGTTGCCCGTTCACGTAGAAGGTCGGTGCGTCGTCGAAGTGGATGTCGAAGGGCGGCTCGCCGGCCGGAAGCAGGGAGCCGATCTTGACGTTGATCTCGCCGATCTGGTTCGCCGGGCACGGCGTGACCGCCGTCACGGACGCCTGCGGGCACGCGGTGTGCGTGTACGCGAGCGCGCCGGGGTTCGCGGGATCCGGCGTGCCGGTCCCACCGGCGAAGTGGTCGCCTTCGTCGACCGTCACGACGAAGAGCGTGTTGCTCTTGTCGATCCCGTGCGATTGCAGCCGCTGGAAGAACGCTGCGAACGCGGTGTCGTAGTCGTGCAGCTGCTGCTGGTAGTCGGCCTCACCCGGCCCGGACGCGCGGGCGAGCGTGTGGTTGTCGTGCGCATCGGAGATGTAGGCGAACGTCACCGGCACGCCGTTCTCCTGCATCTGGGCGACCATGCCGAGCGTGTTCTTGGCGAGCGCCCCGTCGAAGCCGGGGAAGCCGCAGTTACCCGCCGGGTCGGTGATGTTCGAGCCGTCGGTCGCCTTGACGCAGGGCTGGCCGCCGGTGATCGCGGGGTTGACGTACTTGGCGCCGAAGAGCGCCTTGTGGCCGTCGTCCGAGCCCGGGTAGATCGTCGCGTCGTCGGGCTTCGCCGCTGAGTTGCTCTCGCACAGCGCGTTGCCGGGCGCGCAGTGGATCGCGATGCCGACGAAGTCGGTCTGCGCCTTGGCGCGCGTCGCCGGATCGTTCGCCTCGTTCCATTCCGGCGAGCCGACACCGAAGACGCGGGTCATGTCCCCGGCCGCCGACGTCGAGTTGTTCTCGAGCACGATGTTCGCGGTCGAGACTCCACCCACGTTGCAGCCGGCGTTCGTGTACGTGAGCCAGGGGGCCGGTGCCGTCTGGCCGCCGTCGCCGACCATGTTCGGCAGCGTCTCGTTCGTCCCGTCCACCGTGTCGGTCCAGTACTTGAACGACGACGTGAACTTCGGCGCGCCCGTGCCCTGGAAGTAGTCGTAGGAGTTCGAGACCGTCTGACCGTTGCGATCCGGATAGAGGCCCGTCAACGACGCGAGGATCCCGCCCGCGGTGTGCGAGATGAGAATGGTGTGGTCGTTCGTGAGGAGGGTGCCGTTGCCCTTCAGGAAGTCGAGCAGGTGCGGCATCTGCTCCAGATCCGACGGGACGTTCGTGCGGTCGCGCCGGAAGTGCGTGTTGTCGAACTGCAGGTAGATGACGTGCTTGATCTGGCCGTTCTTGTTGCCGAGTTGACACGGGCCGGCGGCGCTCGCAGATGGCGCGCCGTGCGACGCGACGCCCGAGATCAATGCCGCGACAGCACATGCGGCTGCGAGGACAGCCACGAGCGCTGCCCCTCTGGCCTTCTTCATCGTTCCCCCTTCGTACGTGGCGGTTTCACGGCGACGCTACGCCGCGGGTTTGGAGTGAGGGGCGACCGATCCCCGACGATTCGGTGACGAAGTCGTGCCCGCCCGAGTTCGCCCGCGCTTCGCAGATTCGATGCCCCCTCCGTTGGAGTAACCGGTCGGGGCGACTCTACGTCGTTCCGGCCTGGGCCTACTTCGGCAGCGCCTTCGCGCTCTTGAGGATGGCCGTTCCCTGAGCGAGCCACTTCGCGGCCGACTTGGCCGGAATCGCCTTCCCCTGGAACGTCGCGCGACCCAGCGCGGTCTTGATCTTCCCGGCGACGAAGTTTCGCTGCGCGATCAGCTTCGCGAGCTGCGCCGAACGGGATGCGTAGGTCGCGTCGTCGCCGGCGATCGCTGTCGTAGCGGAGGCCAGCGTCGCCGTCGAGAACGCACCGAACGACGCATTCAGCTGCTCGTACAGCACGGCGAGCTTCCGCGCCGTCTTCCCCTTCAGGTTCACGGGCGTCGCCTTCGGCGTCAGCGTCTCCATGAGCACGCGCCCGTCGGGCAGGTAGTCGTCCTTCAATCCGAGCAGCGACAGGATCGTGGGCCGCAGGTTGGTGTGGTCGGTCCAGGTCTTCGCGTCGACGCCGCGCCTGGTCACGCCGGGCCCGACGAATCCCGCCCACGTGTTGCCGATCTCTTCCTGGACGTCGCCGTGGTTCCACGCGAAGCCGGGCGCGACGCACGGATTGCCTCCGCACGGCGGATTCGACGTCGTGAGGAAGAAGTCCGCGTTCGCAAAGAGCGTGAAGGTCGGCGTCCTCGCCGGATCGGCGTTCACCATGTGGAGCGCCCTCATCTCGATCGGATCGGCGAGCGCGACTGTCAGCGGCACCGCCTTGCCGCTGTACGGGTTATTGACGCTGAGCGCCCCGACGTCGCGCTCGAGCTTGCGCACGGACGCGTCGGTGCGCGGCGGGTTGCCGGCGACGTAGACGGTCGGGGCATCGTCGGGATGCACGGCGAACGGCGGCTCGCCCGCCGGCAGCAATGCTGCGAGATTGCCGTTCACCTCTCCGAGCTGGTTCGGCGGGCAGGTCGCCGTTGCACAGTTCGTGTGGGTGTAGGCAAGCGTTCCGTCGGATTGCGGCGTCCCGATCCCGCCCGCGAAGTGGTCGCCCTCGTCGACCGTGACGACGAACAGGGTGTTCGACTTGTCGATGCCGTGCGCCGCGAGGTTCGTGAAGAACGCGTTGAACGCGTCGTCATAGCTCTTCAACTGCGCGACGAAACCGGCTTCGCCCGGCCCGTTGGCCGCCGAGCGGAAGGTGTTCGCCTTCGGATCCGGCGTGTGCACGTCGTGCGCATCCGAGATGTAGCCGTAGGTGACGGGTACGCCGTTCTCCTGCATCTGTGCGATGTAGCCGAGCGTGTTCTTCGCGAGCATCCCGTCGAAGCCGGGGAACCCGCAGTTGCCGGCCGGATCGGCGATCGGCTGCCCGGCCGTGTCGGGCACGCAGGCGTTCCCGCCCGTGATCGCAGGGTCGACGTACTTGGCGCCGAAGAGCGCCTTGAAGCCTGCGTAGCCGCCGGGCTCGTCCGGCAGGGAGTCGGCCTTCGCGTTCGCGCTCCCGGCACAGTGGCTCGTCGAAGCCTGTGAGCAGTGGATCGCGATGCCGACGAAGTCGGCCTGCGCCTTCCCGGGCGACGCCTGTGCCTCGTTCCACTCGGGCGACCCCGTACCGAAGACGCGCGTCATGTCTCCCGTCGCGTTCGTGGCGGTGTTCTCGAGCTCGATGTTCGCGGTGCCGACCCCGCCGAAGTCACACCCGGCGCGCGTGTACGGGACCCACGGTGCCGGCGTCGTCTTCTTGCCGAGCGTGATCATGTTCGGCAGCGGATCGAGCGTCGCCTCCACCTGGTCGGTCCAGTACTTGAACGACGAGGAGAACGAGGTCGCGCCGTTCGAGCCGTAGAACCCGTACGAGTTGGAGACTGTCTGCCCGTTTCGGTCCGGGTAGAGGCCGGTGAGCGACGCGAGGATCCCGCCCGCGGTGTGCGAGATCAGGATCGTGTGGTCGTTCGTGAAGAGCGTGCCGTTCGACCGGAGAAAGCCGAGCAGGTGCGGCATCTGCTCGAGGTCGGACGCGACGTTCGGCCTGTCGCGCCGGAAATGGGTGTTGTCGAACTGCAGGTACACCACGTGCTGGATCCCGTTCCGGAAGCTGCACGACGTCGCTCTCGTCGCGGTGTCCGCGCCCTGGGAGCTGAAGGCGGCGACGGCGGCGATGCACGCGGCGGCCAGCAACAGGCCCGCTCGTCTCATTTCGTCCCCCCTCGGAGTGTCTCGACTGACTCCTCGGGTCGTACCCGCCTACGGCCGCACGAACCCCATCCGCCGGTACATCGCTTCGAGTGTGGGGGCCGACGTCTCTCGGGCCTTTTCCGCACCAACGTGCAGCCGCCGCCGCAGCTCGCCCTCGTCGGGCCGCAGCTCTGCGTACTTCTCCTGCACCGGCCGGAACAGCTCGACGACCGCCTCGCCGACGTCGCCCTTCAGGTCGCCGTACCCGCGACCGTCGTAGGCGGCCTCGACGTCGGCGATCGGCATGCTCGTCGCCACCGAGAAGATCTCGATCAGGTTCGACACGCCGGGCTTCTCGTCGGGTAGGTACCGCACCTCACGTCCCGAGTCGGTGACCGCCGTCTTGAACTTCCTGCGGATCACGTCGGGCGGGTCGAGCACGAGCACCGTTCCCTGCTGCGTGCCCCCCGTCGTCGACATCTTGTTCGTCGGCTCCTGGAGGTCCATGATCCGCGCGCCGATCTCCGGAAAGACGCCCCGGGGCACCTTGAACAGCTCGCCGTAGCGCGAGTTGAAGCGCTCCGCCAGGTCGCGCGCGAGCTCGATGTGCTGCCGCTGGTCGTCGCCGACCGGAACGATGTCGGTCTGGTAGAGCAGGATGTCGCCCGCCATCAGCACGGGATACGTGAACAGGCCGGCGGAGACGAACTCCTTGCCTTCGCCCTTCTCCTTGAACTGGGTCATGCGGCCGAGTTGCCCGAACCCGGTGACGGCCGAGAGCAGCCAGGCCGCCTCGGCGTGCCCGCTGACGTGACTCTGGAGGAAGAGCGTGCAGCGGTCGGGCTCGAGCCCGACGGCGTAGAGCAGGGCCGCCAGATCGAGTGTGCGGTCGTGCAGGTCCTGGGGGTCGTAGTCGACCGTGATCGAGTGCAGGTCGACGATGCAGAAGTCGGCATCGCCCTCGTCCTGGGTCGCCGCGTAGTTCCGCATGGCGCCGATGTAGTTGCCGATGTGTTTTTCGCCGGTGGCTTGGATGCCGGAGAAGACGCGCATTGAGGTCACCTCGGGAGGGTCGTGTGTACGCCGGGTCGGATCAGCGGACGAGGCGGCCTACTGCAGGCCTCCGCCTCGCCCGCAGGGCCACGACCAGCGAGTGCGGGAGGCGAAGGTCACGGCCGAAGGATAGACGAGAAAACGGCCTCTACACTGGTTGCAGTGACTGTGACGTCTTCCACCTGGTCGCCTTCCTCCTGGCGCGAGCGCTCGGCGCTCCAGCAGCCGGAGTGGCCCGACGCGGCCGCCGCGGCGGCGGCCCTCGAGCGGCTGCAGGCGAGCCCGCCGCTCGTCTTCGCCGGCGAGGCCCGCGACCTGCGCGAGAACCTCGCCAAGGCGATCGACGGCCGGGCCTTCCTGCTCCAGGCCGGCGACTGCGTCGAGTCCTTCAACGAGCTCTCGACGCAGCGCATCCGCGAGAAGCTGAAGATCATGCTGCAGATGTCCGCCGTGCTGACGTACGGCGCGACGCTCCCCGTCGTGAAGCTGGGCCGGATCGCCGGGCAGTTCACCAAGCCGCGCTCCGAGCCGTTCGAGCGCGTCGGCGACGAGGAGAGCCCGAGCTTCCGCGGCCACATGGTCCACGACGACGCCCGGACCGCCGAGGCGCGCGTGCCGGATCCGCGCCGGATGGTCGAGGGGTACAACCAGTCGGCGGCGACGCTCAACCTGCTGCGCGCGTTCACGAAGGGCGGTTATGCCGACCTGACACAGGTGCATCTCTGGAACAAGGACTTTGTCGCGTCCTCGCCCGAGGGGCGCCGGTACGACATCCTCGCCAACGAGATCGAGCGCGCGCTCGCGTTCATGGCGGCGTGCGGGATCGATCTGACCGCGGAGCGCCGCCTGCACGAGGTCGACGTCTACACCAGCCACGAGGGGCTGCTGCTCGACTACGAGGAAGGACTCACCCGGAGGGACTCGCTCACGGGCGACTGGTACGACTGCTCGGCCCATCTCCTCTGGATCGGCGAGCGCACACGTCAGCCCGACGGCGCGCACGTCGAGTTCTTCTCCGGCGTGCACAACCCGATCGGCGTGAAGATCGGGCCCACGGCGACCGGCGCCGAAGTGGTCGAGCTGGCCGAGCGCCTGAACCCGCTGCACGTGCCCGGCCGGCTGACCTTCTATGCGCGCATGGGCGCCGAGCACGTGCGCGAGCTCCTGCCGCCGCTGCTGCGCGCGATCAAGGAGGAGGGTCACCCCGTCCTGTGGGCGTCCGACCCGATGCACGGCAACGGGATTCGCACGGCGGAGGGCGTGAAGACGCGCCGCTTCGACGCGATCATGGACGAGCTCGAGGGCTTCTTCACCGCGTGCTGGGAGGTCGGCGTGTGGCCCGGCGGCGTGCATCTCGAGTTCACCGGAGAGAACGTGACGGAGTGCCTCGGCGGCGCCGACGACGTGCTCGAGGAGCATCTCTCGACGCGCTACCAGACGCTGCTCGACCCGCGCCTCAACGCACGGCAGTCGCTCGACCTCGCGTTCCGCCTGGCCGAGCTGATGCGGCAGGCGCCGCGCTGAAAACCCGAGGGCTCGAATCTGGTTCGGCTGCGCCGAATCAGATTCGGCCCAGCCGGTTGTCCCTAGAGTGCCACCGTGCGTTTGGCAATCATCGGCACCGGCCTGATGGGCGCGTCCGTCGCGCTCGCGGCCCGCGCGCGCGGCGACGACGTCGTCGGCTGGGACATCGATCCGGCTGCGCTCGCGGCCGCGGTCGAGCGCGGCGCGCTCGAGGGCGTGCCTTCGCTCGCCGACGCGGTGCAGGACGCCGACCTCGTCGTGGTCGCGGCGCCGATCGCCCAGCTGCCCGCGCAGGTCGCCGCCGTGCTCGGCGCCTCCGGGGACGCCACGGTCACGGACGTCGGCTCGACGAAGGCGGGCGTGGTCGCGGCCGCGGCGGGCTCACCGCGCTTCGTCGGCGGACACCCGATCTGCGGCTCCGAGTCGCGCGGGGCGGAGAACGCGACCGCCTCGCTCTTCGATGGTGCGACCTGGTTCCTGACACCCGTCACGCACACTGACGCGGAACGCCATCGCCTCGTGCACGGCTTCGTCTCCGACGTCGGCGCCACGCCGGTCGCCATCGATCCGGACGCACACGACCGGCTCGTGGCGATGACGAGCCACGTGCCGCACGTGCTCGCGAACGTCGTCGCGAATCAGACCGGCGAGGCGCGCGTCGAAGGCCACGAGCCGCTCGCGCATGCGGGCGGATCGCTGCGTGACATGACGCGCGTCGCGGGCGCGAACCCCCGCATCTGGGTCGACATCTTCCTCGACAACGCGGACGCGATCCGGGGCGCCTTGACGGAGCACCGCCGGCGCGTCGAGCAGATCGAAGCGGCGCTCGAACAGGGCGACGCAGGCTTCCTCGCCCGCTGGATCGGGGAGGCGTCGGCCAACCGGCGGCGCATGCTCGAGCGTGAGTACCCCGACCCGGGGGCGCTGCAGCGGCTGCGCGTGCACATCTCCGACCGCCCGGGCGTGCTCGCGGCGATCACGCAGGCGCTCGGCGCCGAGCGGATCAACATCGAGGATTTCGAGCTGCACCACATGTCGCCGGAGCGCGGCGGCACGCTGCAGGTGCTCGTCGGCGGCGAGGGCGAGGCGCAACGCGCCGCCGCATTGCTCGAGCGGCAGGGGTACAGCGTCGTTGTCTCACCGGTGCTCGACGAATGAGGATCGAACCAGCTGCGGCGCTCGTCGGGGCCGCCGCCGTGCCGGGGAACAAGGGCAGCTCGCAGCGTGCCGTGTTGCTCGGCGCGGTCGCGGACGGGGAGTCGCTCATCCGCGGCTTCGGCCGCGCCGCCGACACCTTGTCCGCCGTCGACGCGGCGCGGACACTCGGTGCGCAGGTGACCGACAACGGCGACGACGACCTCCGCGTCCGCGGGGTCGGGCTGCGCGGGCTGCGCTCGGCGACGATCGACTGCGGCAACGCAGGAACCGTCCTTCGCCTGCTCTGCGGGCTGCTCGTCGGCCAGGCGGGAGAGAGCTTCGAGTTGACCGGCGACGAGTCGCTGACGATGCGCCCGCACGAGCGGGCCGCCGCGCCGCTGCGGCAGATGGGCGCGCGGATCGAGACGACTGACGGCCATGCCCCGGTTCGCATCGAAGGCGGTGATTTGCAGGCCATTTCCTACGAGCTGCCGGTCGCGAGCGCCCAGGTGAAGTCGGCCGTCCTGCTCGCGGGCCTCTATGCGGGGAGCGGCCCGACTACCGTGATCGAGCCGCACCCGACCCGTGACCACACCGAGCGGATCCTGCAGTCGCTCGGCGTGCCGCTGCGGCGCACCGAGCGCAGCGCGAGCGTCTGGCCGGTCGAGAGCCTGCCCCCGCTCGACATCGACATACCCGGTGACATCTCGTCGGCCGCACCGCTGATCGTCGCCGCCGTGCTGCTCAACGGCTCGGGATTGCTTCTGCAGAACGTCAACGTCAACCCCCTGCGCACC
>JABFWJ010000082.1 GCA_013362295.1 Thermoleophilia bacterium | reverse complement strand
GACGGGCGCACGTCTCCCGACGGATCCCAGGTCGCCTTCGACACCGGGCGTTACGGGTGGGACGAGGTCATGGTGATGAATCCCGACGGGACGGGGCAGCGGCGGCTGACACGCGAGCTGCACGGAGACGCGTGCTGCCCCGCGTGGCAGCCGACCCCGTAACGTCCCGTGCGTGCACCCGGACGACGCCGAATGGGCCGCGTGGTCGCCGGCCGACGTCGCGCGGCGGCTCCGGGGCGTCGACGTGCCCTGGCGCGTCTCGGCAGGGTGGGCGATCGACCTCTTCCTCGGCGGGGAACGGCGCGAGCACGACGACCTCGAGATTGCGGCGCCCGCCGACCGGTTCGACGACATCGCCGCGGCGCTCGGCGAGGTCGAGTTCCACGTCGTCACGCGCGGCGTCGCAGAGCCGGTGAACGCGGCGCGCGCGCTGATGGCGAGCGTCCACCAGACATGGGGCCTCGACCGGAGAGCGAATGTGTGGAGGGTCGACGTCTTCCGCGAGCCGTTCGACGGCGATCGCTGGGTCGCGCGGCGGGACGAGTCGATCCGGCTTTCCTACGACGAGCTGATCGAGCATACGGCGGACGGCATCCCGTACGAACGCCCGGAGGTCGTGTTGCTCTTCAAGGCGAAGCACGCGCGGGCAAAGGACGAGGCGGACCTCGCCGCGGTGCTACCGCGCCTGAGTGCCGACCGGAGGCGCCTGCTCGCCGGCTGGATCGAGCAGGTGCACCCCGGCCATTTCTGGTTGCCTGATCTACGTTAGGTCAGATCTTGCCGCGCTTCTTCCACTTCGCGTAGATGCCCTTCACGACACTCATCGTGTCGCGCACGGAGTCCTGAGCGCTCAGCTTGCCCTGCGACACCTGGGCGAACATCTGCGGGATCAGATACTTCGAGAAGATCTCGTCGACTGCAGCGTTGGTCGTGCCCGGGTAGCCGATGTTGTGCGTGTACTTCTCCGCGATCGTCGTCAGGATCGTGTACTTCCCGCTCGGCTTGTTCTTGTCGGCCGCCGCCGCCTTCCGGATGCTCTTGAAGGGGAAAGCGCCGGGGAAGCTCGGGAAGTTGTAGAGCTGCGACGCCATCGTCGCGTCCTTGCCGTGGATGCACATGTCGGCGAGGAACTTCTCGGCGTTCTCTTTGTTCTGGGCGAACTTCCAGATCGAGTAGCAGCCCATCACGTGCTCGAGGCCGAGCCGCCCGTTTGGGCCGGCGGGGATCGGCCAGATCCAGAGGTTGTCGGAGAACGGCAGATGCTGCGCCTCGGGCGTGCGCGTCGCCGAGATCGCATTGAGGATCAGCGACCCCGTGCCGGAGTACAGGTAGTTGTTGTTCGACGCGGGGTTCCAGCCGAAGATCCCAGAGTCCTCACCGGTCTTGAAGAGGTTCGCCATGAACTTCACCGCCTCGACGGTCTTCTTCGAGCCCAGCGTCGGGCGGTTGTGCTCGTCCTGGATGAAGCCGCCGAAGCACATGAGGAACGCGATCAGCGCCATGTTCGAGTCGAGCTCCTGCGACTGACCGATCCCGATCGGATGGCCCGCCGCCTTCAGCTTCGGCGCGGCTTTCGCAACGTGGTCCCAGGTCGCCGGCGACTCGCCGATCCCGTTCCAGAGGTCGTGCCGCCAGATCACGGGATCCGGGACGTAGTTGTCGGAGACTGCGAAGTACTTCTTCGTCTTCGGGTTGTAGGTGGACGCCTTGGCGAGCGCGCCGTATTTCCCGACCTTGCCTTCGATCTCGTGGATGATCGAGGCGTGATTGATCACCTGGTCCTCGTACGAGGCCATCGGGTGAAGGTTGAAGAAGAGGTCGTGGCCGCTCTGCGCAGCGACTTCGGCAGCCGCCCGCGTGTCGAGCAGCGTGTTGTTGATGTGCTCGACCTTGACCTGCACGTCGTTTGCCTGCCCCCACTGCTTGACCCA
Organism: Thermoleophilia bacterium; assembly: GCA_013362295.1. Taxonomy (GTDB): domain Bacteria; phylum Actinomycetota; class Thermoleophilia; order Gaiellales; family Gaiellaceae; genus PALSA-600. The sequence goes on along the minus strand of JABFWJ010000082.1, from coordinate 21,954 downwards.
GGTGTTGTCGAACCAGTCGTCGTAAGCCGGCACGAAGTGGACCCACTGGATGATCGAGAGGTCCCCCTTGAGCCAGCGGCCCTTGTACCGCAGCGGTCCCGCGAACGAGAACGGCGCGGTCGAGCCGGCGGCACCGAGCGCAACCGCACCTGCTCCCGCCTTCTTCAGGAGCTCCCGTCTGGTCAGGCGGGACTGCTCCTCGGCCGGCTGATCGGTGGTGTCCGGCATGTACTCCCCCTTTCTGTCCTTGCGTCGGATCAGCGGAAAGCTCCGCCCGTGAACCCTGTGATGAAGCGGTTGAGGAACGCGTTGTAGACGAGTGCGAGTGGGATGCTCGGGAGCAGGATCGCCGCCATGATCCCGGGCCAGTTGAACAGGTCGCCGCGGATCAGGTCGGTCGGAACGCCGACCGTGACCGTGCGGTTCGTGGAGCTCGAGATGAAGGTGATGGCGTAGACGAACTCGTTGATGACGAGCGAGAACGTGAAGATGACGACGGTGATCAGACCCGGCAGCGACACCGGCAGGACGATGCGGACAAGCGCACCGAGACGCGAGCAGCCGTCGATCAGCGCCGCGTCCTCGAGCTCCTGCGGGATCGCCTTGAAGAAGCCCATCAGCAGCCAGATCGCGAACGGGATCGTGAACGACGGGTAGACGAGGATGAGCGCCCACAGCCGATCCCCCAGGCCGAGCTTCGAGATCACCCGCGAGAGCGGCAGGAAGAGCAGCGTGGGCGGAACGAGGTACGTCAGGAAGATGGCGACGCCGAGCGTGCGCCCGACGCGGCCAGAGAGCCGAGCGAGCGCGTAGCCCGCTGGCACCGCGACCGCCAGCGTCAGCAGCACGACGACGAGCCCGACGAACGTCGAGTTGCGCAGCCAGCGCAGGTACCCGGTGTGATGGAAGAGGAAGCCGTAGTTCGCAAGCGTCGGGTGGAACGTCCAGACCTTCGTCGGGTCGTACACCTGCGCCTCCGGCTTGAACGAGGTCACCCCCATCCAGACGAACGGAAACGCGAGCACGATCGCGAAGGGGACCGCGATCACGTATGCGAACGCGCCGTGGCGCCAGCGGCGGGTCATGTCACCTCCGCGCGGCGCGCGAAGACGAGCATGCCGATCGTCACGACGGCGAGCAGGGGAAGCATGAACAGCGCGATCGCCGCCCCTTCGCCGATGTTGCCGGCGTTGATGCCGGTCTGGAACGCGTAGGTCGTCAGCACCTGCGTGGAGTTGAACGGGCCTCCGTTCGTGAGGATGTAGGGCACGACCATGTCCGTCGCCGTGAACACGATCCCGAACAGAACGGCGACGATTGCGATCGGCAGCTGGAGTGGCAGGGAGACGTACCAGAACTTCTTCAGCCCGGTCGCGCCGTCCATCGCGGCAGCATCGTCGACCTCCTGCGGGATCGACGAGATCCCCGCGAGGAAGATCACCGTCGCAAACGGCAGCACGCGCCACGCCTGCACCGTGATGATCGACGACATCGCCGCGTGCGGCGTCCCGAGCCAGTTCGGGAGGTTCGACTTGTCCACCAGATGCAGGTGCACGAGGAACCAGGTGAAGATGCTCGCCTGCGGGTCGTAGAACCAGAGGAATCCGATCGCCGTCAGGGCGATCGGCGCGGCCCACGGCAGCAGCACGAAGAACCGCAGCAGCCACCGCCCCCGGAACCGGCGGACGAGCGCGTGCGCAAGGAGCCCCGCGCAGACGATCACGACCGCCTGAGAGATGACCGTGAAGATCACCGTGTGCCAGAGCGCGTCGCGGAAGATCTGGTCGTGGAGCGCCGAGCGGTAGTTCCCGAGGCCGAGCCACCTGCCGCTCAGGGAGCCCGCCGTCGCATCGGTGAAGCTGAGGTAGATCGCGAGTCCGAGCGGCGCTCCGACCAGGATGCCGATGAACAGGACCGCAGGTGAAATGAGAAGCGTCGCGAGAAATCCGCGACGCTCCGCGAGGTACCGTCGTCGGCGCCCCCGGGCCTCCATGGCGGCGCGAATCTTGCAGGTACCGGGCGAACTGGTGAGCCGTTAATCTGCCGCGCGTGGCGACCATCGAGCTCGACCACCTCACGAAGGTCTACCCGGACGGCACGCGCGCCGTCGACGGACTGCATCTCGAGATCGCCGACGGCGAGCTGGTGGTCTTCGTCGGGCCGTCGGGCTGCGGCAAGACGAGCGCGCTCCGGATGGTGGCCGGGCTCGAAGACATCACCGAAGGCGAGGTCCGAGTCGGCGGAAAGGTCGTCAACGACCTGCCGCCCAAGGCACGGGACATGGCGATGATCTTCCAGAACTACGCGCTCTACCCGCACATGAACGTCTACGACAACATCGCCTTCGGGTTGAAGATGCGCGGGTTCGACCGCGCCGAGATCCGCCGCCGGGTCGACAAGGCGGCGGGCATCCTCGGCCTCGAGGAGGTGCTCGCCAAGCGGCCGCGCCACCTGTCAGGTGGCCAGCGGCAGCGTGTGGCGATGGGCCGGGCGATCGTGCGCGAGCCGCAGGCGTTCCTGATGGACGAGCCGCTCTCGAACCTCGACGCGAAGCTGCGCGTGCAGGTGCGCGCGGAGATCGCGCGGATCCAGCGCGACCTCGGCGTCACGACGATCTACGTCACGCACGACCAGAGCGAGGCCGTGACGCTCGGCGACCGGGTCTGCGTCCTGCGAGACGGGGTGCTGCAGCAGGTCGACCGCCCGCAGGTGCTCTACGACCGGCCCGCGAACCTGTTCGTCGCCGGCTTCATCGGCTCGCCGGCGATGAACCTCGTGCAGGCGGAGATCGTGGAGCGCGGCGGGACACGAGCCGCCCGCTTCGGCCCGCACGAGCTCTCTGTGCCGGAAGGTGTGCACCTCGACGCGGGCCGTCGCGTCATGCTCGGCATCCGGCCCGAGGACATCCGCCTGGCCGGCGGCCAGGCCGCGGCTGGCTCGACGCTCGACGTGACGGTCGACATTCGCGAGGACATGGGCGCGGAGGTCTTCTTGCACTTCAGCGTGGATGCGCCCGCGGTCACCGCCGAGGCGCTCAAGGAGATGGCCGGAGAGGAGGCGGCCGAGGCCGCCGCCTACCAGCACGGGCACAGCGCATGGATCGCCCGCGTCGCGCGCGGCTCGGAGGTCCGCGAGGGCAACCGCGCGCTGCTCGCGGTCGACACCCGCCTGCTCCATTTCTTCGACCCGGCGCGCAGCGGCGGCGCACGGGTAGCCGGGGAAAGGCTCGAATCTGGTTCGGCTGCGCCGAATCAGATTCGGCGTCAGGCGCTAAGCAGCGTCGACGCGCTCGACGGCGCCTTGCCCGTTGCGGCGCTGCTCGAGCTTGTTCGCGGCGACGTCGACGGCACGGCTCTCTCTGATCACCGTGACCTTGATCTGACCGGGGTACTCGAGGTGCTCCTCGATCTCGCGGGCGATCTCGTGTGAGAGGAGGACCGCGCCGTCGTCGTCGATCTCGTGCGGCTTGACGAGCACACGGATCTCGCGGCCCGCCTGCAGCGCGTAGACCTTCTCGACGCCCGGATGGCTCGCCGCCAGCTGCTCGAGCGATTCGAGGCGCTTCACGTAGTGCTCGAGGCTCTCGCCACGTGCGCCGGGCCGCGATGCGGAGATCGCGTCGGCCGCGATCAGCAGCACGGCCTCGACCGTCTGCGGCTGCACCTCGTAGTGGTGCGCCTCGATCGCGTGGCACACGGCCGGGCTCTCGCCGTAGCGCCGCGCCAGCTGCGTCGAGATCGACGCGTGCGACCCCTCGACCTCGTGCGTCATCGCCTTGCCGAGATCGTGCAGCAGCGCCGCGCGCTTCGCGGTCTTGACCGACGCCTCCACCTCGGCCGCCATGATCCCGGCGAGCTGGACGACCTCGAGCGTGTGCTTGAGGACGTTCTGCCCGTAGCTCGTGCGGTAGCGCAGGCGCCCCAGGATCTTCACGAGCTCCTCGTGGAGCTCGCCGCAGTTCGCCTCGAAGACCGCCTGCTCCCCGGCCTGCCGGACGTGCTCGTCGAGCTCCGCCTTCGACAGGTAGTACATCTCCTCGATCCGGGTCGGGTGGATGCGGCCGTCCTCGATCAGCTTCAGCAGCGTCATCCGGGCGATCTCGCGGCGGATGCCGTCGAACGACGAGAGCACCACGGCGTTCGGCGTGTCGTCGATGATGAAGTCCACGCCGGTGAGGTGCTCGAGCGCGCGGATGTTGCGGCCCTCCCGGCCGATGATGCGCCCCTTCATGTCATCGGACGGGAGCTCGACGAGCGTCACCGTCGTCTCGGCGGCGGCGCTCGCAGCGACGCGTTGCAGCGCGTCGGCGACGAGGTTCCGCGCACGCCGCTTTGCCTCGCTCGCAGCTTCCGCCTCGAGCTGGCGGACGCGACCGGCGAGCTCGTGCCGCGCCTCGCCGGTTGTCATGCCCCCGATCCGCTCGAGCTCCCGACGGTGCGCCTCCTTCAGCTCCTTCATGTCCTCCTGGAGCTGCCGCAGGTGCACCTCCCGATCCGCGACACCCTGCTCGCGACGCATCAGCTCGGTCAGCTTGCGGTCGATGTCGTCTTCCTTCGAGACCACCCGCTCCTCGATCTTCACGACCTGATCGCGCCGTTCGCGCAACTCCGCCTCGAGGTCGGCCCGCAACTTGATCGCCTGCTCGCGCGCCTCGATCGCGGCCTCGCGGCGTGTCGCCTCCGCGTCGCGCTTCGCTTCGTCGAGCACCAGGTGCCGCTGCCGGCGCGCCGCGTCGAGACGCGATCCGGTGAAGAAGCGCAACGTGGCGAGCGTGCCGGCGACTCCGGCTGCGAGTGCGATCACGACTGCCACGACGACGAGCATCAGCGCTCCTACGGGCTGGTCGCCCGCACGACGCTTCTCCACCGCCGTCCGGCGTTCGGCACGAGGCTGCCTCAGGGCAGCGCGCGCCGCTTCGATCTCAGATCAGGGTCTCTGGGTGAACGTGCCCTGGGGGTTGTGCCTGTGGGATCGAGGTGAACACGAGATTCAGGATACGAGGAAGGTTCAGTGGAAGTCGCGTTGTGCAGGCAAAAATGGAATCAGGCCGACAACTCTACAGCCAGGGCCGCTCACTCCGCAACGTCGAATCCCAGCGCCGTCTGCAGGGCCTCCCGCCCGAAGCCCTTCCTCGCCAGGCGGGCTCCCGTCTTCGCGGTGCGGCCCAATCGCTCGACGAGCGCCGCGGCGCGCTCCGCCTCGGGCTCGAGGGCGGCGATTGCCCCCGCGACCGTCTCCGGGTCGAGACCGTGCTCGGCGAGGTCAAGGCGGATCCACTCATCGCCGTAGCCGCGGTTCGCCAGCACTCCCGCCCGGGCGCCGGCGAACCGCTGATCGTCGATATAGCCGACTCGCCCGAGCGTGTCGAGGGCTTCGCTGCGTTTGTCATCTGCGATCCCTGCGCGCGCGAGCCGCTCGTCGACCTCGTGCCGCGAACGATCGCGGTGCAGGAGGGCCCGCGTCGCGATCTCGATCGGGTCGCGTTCCTGCACGGCTCGGTTAGCCGACGGCGTCCTAGGCGAGCGCCGCCTCTTCCTCCTCCGCACGGACGGGGGTGGCGTCGGCGACGACGTCGCCCTGAGGAAGCAGCCGTGCCGAGATCACCTGCTCGGGCGCCGCCGCGGCCTGGATCTGGCGCAGGATCTGCTGCACGACGTCCGGATGCTCCTTCAGGAACGCCGTCGCGTTCTGGCGGCCCTGCCCGAGACGCTCGTCGCCGAACGAGAAGTACGAGCCCGACTTCTGGACGATCTTCCGTTCGAGGCCGACCTCGAGCACCGTGCCTTCCCAGGAGATGCCGTCGCCGTAGATGATGTCGAACTCGGCCTGCTTGAAGGGCGGTGCGACCTTGTTCTTCACCACCTTCACGCGGACGCGGTTCCCGATCGCCTCGACGCCTTCCTTCAGCGTCTCGATGCGCCTGATGTCGAGCCGGACGGACGCGTAGAAGCGGAGCGCGCGACCGCCGGGCGTCGTCTCCGGGCTGCCGAACATGACGCCGATCTTCTCTCGCAGCTGGTTCGTGAAGAGGCAGATCGTGTCGGTCTGGTTGAGCGTTCCGGCGAGCTTGCGCAGCGCCTGGCTCATCAGCCTCGCCTGCAGGCCGACGTGGGAGTCGCCCATCTCGCCCTCGATCTCGGCCTTCGGCGTCAGCGCGGCGACCGAGTCGATCGCGACGACGGCCAGCGCGCCGGAGCGCACGAGCAGCTCGCAGATCTCGAGCGCCTGCTCTCCCGTGTCGGGCTGGGAGACGAGCAGCTCGTCGATGTTGACGCCGATCCGCTTCGCGTACGCCGGGTCCATCGCGTGCTCGGCGTCGATGAACGCGCAGATCCCGCCGCGGCGCTGCGCTTCGGCGATCACGTGGTAGACGAGCGTCGTCTTTCCGGACGATTCCGGCCCGTAGACCTCGACGACCCGCCCGCGCGGGAGGCCGCCGACGCCGAGTGCCACGTCGAGCGAGAGCGAGCCGGTCGAGACTGCACCGATCGCGACCTGGGCCTGGTCGCTCATCTTCATGACGGAGCCCTTGCCGAACTGGCGCTCGATCTGCCCCAGTGCCGTTTCGAGTGCTTGCTCGCGATCCACGTCTACCGACCTCCTAGGGCCACCGATTCCAGTACGTCATAGCGTGCCCCGCCGTATCCAGCAGAAGCGCGGCCGAGCGCAGAACGGTAGAGCGCCGACCGGACGGCATCGAATTCGCCGAGCTCGGGGACGGGCGGGGCGAGCCGCGGCCGCTCCTTGAACCGTAGGACGGTGACGTGCGCGAGCCACGGCCGGCCCTCCCGGCGGTACACGCCGATCCCTTCGAGACGCGCTCCCAGATCGTCCGCGAGGGCGGTCGCCGCACCGCCGACGTCCTCCAGCACGATCATCCCCACGCTCCTCGTCTCGCGGTAGCGGACCGTCCGGAACCGCGCCGGGCGCGCGGCGGCGGCTGCCTCGGCGAGCTCGCGGGTGATGGCGCCGACCTCGCCGGCAGGCCGCGACCCGAGGAACGCGAGGGTGACGTGGAGGTTGGCCGGCGGCACGATCCGTCCGGCAGAGAGGTGGCGCTCCTGCCACGCCGTGAGCGCCGCGAGGGTCTCGTCGGGGAGCTGCAGGGCGCAGAAGAGCCTGAACCGTTCATCCCCCACGACGCTACCTGCGCGCGCGTGTCATGTCTGTGCCGACTCTGTGACGAGTCGCCGAACGAGATGCAGGGCAGCGGTCGCCGCACGGCCGCGGATCGTCTCGCGGTCGCCGGGGAAGTCGAAGCGCAGGCGGCGCTCGCCCATCGGGCCGCTCGCGTGCAGGAAGACGAGCCCGACCGGCTTCTCCGCGGTCCCGCCGTCCGGCCCGGCGATGCCCGTCACCGACACGGCGACGTCGACGCCGAGCCGCTCGCGCGCGCCGCGCGCCATCGCCTCGGCCGTCTCTGCGGAGACGGCGCCGTGGTCGCGCAGGACGGCGTCGGGCACGCCGAGCTGGGCGGCCTTCACCTCGTTCGCGTACGCGACGACGGCGCCGGCGAAGACGTCGCTCGAGCCCGGCACCTCCGTCAACCGCGCGGCGACGAGGCCGCCCGTGCACGACTCGGCGGTCGCCAGCGTGAGCCCGCGCTCGCGGAGCAGCGTCAGGACGAGCTCTGCGGTCGCCACCTCCTCGCGCGAGAAGAGATGGCTGCTCGAGAGCGCCGCTTCGAGCTCCTCCGCGCGCGACTCGGCTCCCGGCTGCACGAAGAGATCGACGTGGATCTCGAAGTTGCGCGCGCAGATCGTCACGTCGACGCCGTCCCCGTCTCCGCCCGCCGCGGCGAGCGCCCGCGCGACCTCCGACTCCGAAGCGCCGTAGAAGCGCAGGACGCGCCGTTGCGGCGCCACGGCACGCGCGAGCAGGCGGCGCAGGGACTCCGTCTCGAGCACCCGCGGCCAGAGCGCCTGCAGCTCCCGCGGCGGCCCTGGGAGCGCGACGGCCGCCCGCTCGCCGAGGCCGAGCACGAGCGCCGGCGCCGTCCCTGCGAGGCCGACGATCGTCGCCCCGTCGGGGATCGTCGCCTGCTTGCGGACGCCGTGCTCGAAGTCGGCGTACGGCCGGTTCAGCCGCGCGGCCACACGGCGGGAGATCTCTTCGATCTCGGTCGCGAGCTGCTCGTCGGTGCGCAGGCCGGCGCCCGCGGCGCGCGCGAGCAGCTCGACCGTTCGGTCGTCATGCGTCGGACCGAGCCCGCCGGAGACGACGAGCAGGTCGTGCTCGAGCCCTTCGCGCAGCGCTGCCTCGAGCTCGACGGGGTCGTCTCCGACGACGGTGATGCGCGCCGGCTCGACGCCGAGCGCGAGCAGCGACGCCGCGAGAAACGGACCGTTCCGGTCCTGCCGGTCGCCGCGCACGAGCTCCGAGCCCGACGCGACGATGCTTGCCGCTACGCGGGGCGCCAACCGGTAGGCGTGACGATGATGACCTGCGGCTTGCGCCCGGGTACGTGCACGAGCTTGCCGCGCACGCGAATGCGGAGATTCTCCGGCGTGTCGATCTGCACCCACAGCCGGCGGCCGCGGATCGCGCGCGCCGGGTCGCCCTTCGCGATCGTCCCGTCGAATGCGATGTTGCCGCGCGCGCTTGCGACACGGGCCGTCAGGTGCGTCGACCCGCGCAACGCCGTCACGAGCAGCAGTGGGGCGACGCGCCTCGGGTGACGTGCGGCTGGCGGGGTCGCGCTGCGCGTCGGCACGCGATCTCCGCCGCCTGCCGCCTTCCACGCGGAGATGACGACGACCGTCAGGATCGCGATCGCGGCGAGCGCGACGAGCACGACGTTCGTCTCGATCCGGCGGTTGCGCCGCTGCGGCCGCGCCGCCGACCGGCGCGCGCGCGCCTCGCTCTGCTCGTCGCCGATGACAAAGCGCGAGTTGTACTCGTCGACGTACAGCTGCCCGTCCAGTCCGAGGTACTCCGCGTAGGTGCGCAGGAATCCCTTGACGTACGTCTCGGCCGGCAGCATCTCGAACTGCTCGTCCTCGAGCGCCCGCAGGTACTTGCCCCGGATCTTGGTCGCGAGCTCGGCCTGGGCGAAGTCGAGCCCACGCCGGACACGAGCCTCGCGCAGGCTGTTTCCGATCTCGAACAAGGTGGACTAAGGTTAGCGGCGCAAATTGCGCACCGCATTCCGGTTTACTGCGCTGCGCGCAGCCCGCCGTAGACGGCGAGCGCGATGCCTCCGACAACCGCCGCATAGACCCCAGCCCAGGCAAAGCGCGTCGCCCAGCTCCCGCCGTCCGCGTGCACGCTCCGGGCCCGTGTGAACCGCGCCCGGCGCGACGCGGCGAGCGCCGTGAGGGCGAAGAGCGCGGCGACCGGCACCGCGACGTAGAGCGACTGCAGCAGCTGCACCCCCTTCAGGCGGTCCGCGACGAGGACGTCGACGGGGATCGTGAGCACCGCCAGCAGACCGAAGAGGACGGCCGCGCGGGCCGCACCACGTCTACTGCTTGACATACGGGCGGCCTGCGGCGGCAGGCCCGATCGAGCGTCCGATCACGCCGGCGACCGCGATCAGCGTCAGCAGGTACGGAAGCGCCTGGAAGAGCGTGCCCCACTGGTTGCCGTAGGCGGTCGGCAGACGATCGGCGAGCGCACTCGAGAACCCGAAGAGAAGCGTCGCGCCCCAGGTCGGAAACGGGCGCCACTTGCCGAAGTCGAGAGCGGCGAGGCCGATGAAGCCGGTGCCCGCGGTCATGTTCTCGGTGAAGGAGTGCACGAAGCCGATCGACAGGTAGGCACCGCCCATCGCCGCGATCGCGCCCGACGAGATGACGGCGATGTAGCGGATCTTGTACACGGAGATGCCGACGGTGTCGGCAGCACGCGGATGCTCGCCGACGGCACGCAGCCGCAGCCCGTACGGCGTGCGGAAGACGAAGATGTACGTCCCGACGAGGAGCGCGAACGAGACCCAGATCATCAGGTTGAGCTGCCCGAGGATCGGGCCGACGAAGTACCAGTTCTGCAGGAAGTGGATGTGCACGTCCGGGATCCCGTAGTCGGGGACGTCGCCGGGCGTGCCGGTGTCGCCGTACTTGTCGATGAACAGATAGCCGGTGATGCCGAGCGCGAGGAAGTTGATCGCCGTCCCGGAGATGATCTGGTCGACCTTCAGGTGGATCGCCCAGACCGCGTGGACGGTCGCCATCACCATCCCCGCCAGGGCGGCCGTGATCAGGCCGATCACCCACGCCCACCCGCCGGCCCAGCCGTGCGCCCAGATCGCGCCCCAGATGCCGAAGAACGCGCCGGTCAGGAGCATCCCCTCCAGCGCGACGTTGATCACCCCGCTGCGCTCGCAGTACAGCCCGCCGATCGCCGCGAACGTCAGCGGCGTCGCGTAGCGGAGCGTCGCCGCGCCGAGCGCGCTCCAGACGACGACCTCGTCGAGGTGCGCCGGGGAGGAGCGCGTGGCGAAGAAGCCGAGCGCGATCCCGAGGATTCCGGCGGCGATCGCCCCGCCGCCGACGCGGCGCTCGTCGCGCGACCAGGCCCAGATGCCGGCCGCGATCGCGAGGATCCCGAGCAGGATCGGAAGGGCGGCCGTCCGCGCGGCGAGCGGCGGCAGGGCAAGCCAGAACGCGAGCGCGCCGAGCGCGATCCCGGCGACGCCGACCGTCTTCGGATGCGTCCAGCTGATCCCGCCGAACCGTGCGGCGACCGCGGTCATGCGCCCCGCCGCCGCTTGAGCCACAGCCAGACGCCGCCCACGTTCAGCCCCACGAACAGGATCACGAGCCCCTGAATGATCGTCGTCAGGTTTCCGGCGAGGTCGGGACGGAAGATCGACGGGTCGAGCTGCCGGCCCGACGTGCCGTTGATCAGCGCGCCGAAGAGGAGCGAGGCCGTGCCGACGCCGAGCGCCGTGTTCCGCCCGAGCAGCGCTGCTGCGAGCCCGATGAAACCGATCGTGTTCGCATGGATGTCGTTCTCGCCGATGCGGTACTCCCACCCCGTGATGTCGAGCGCGCCGCCGAGTCCTGCGAACGCGCCGGAGATCGCCATCGCGAGGAAGTAGTTGCGTGCCACTGAGATGCCGCCGTAGCGCGCGGCCTCCGGGTTGAACCCGACGGCGCGCACCTCGTAGCCGAGCGTCGTGCGGTTGATGATCAGCCAGTAGACGACCAGGATCGCGACCGCGATGAAGATGCCGATCGACAGGCCCTGCAGAAGCTTCAGGCCCCAGATCACGGGCAGCTTGGCACCGTCGACGATGTCGTTGGAGATCGGGATCGACGGTTGCGAGCCCTGCAGCGGCCCGCCCTGGCCGAACAGGTACGACCCCACCCAGATCGAGATCCAGTTGAGCATGATCGTCGAGATCACCTCGTGCGCGCCGACGGTCGCCTTCAGCAACCCGGCGATGCCCGCGTAGACGGCACCCGCGAGCGCGCCGACGACAAGCACGAGCGGTACGTGCACCCACGGGCTGAGGCCGCCGAACGAGGTGCCGAGCCAGACCGCGAAGATCGTGCCGGCGAAGTACTGGCCCTGCCCGCCGATGTTGAACATGCCGCAGCGGAACGCGAACGCGACCGCGAGCCCGGTGAGGATGATCGGCGTGGTCAGCAAGAGCGTCTGCTGCAGGTTCTGTGCCGCGACCGACGACGTGTCCCACGGGAACCACATGTGCGTCGTCGAGAACGGGACGCGTGCCGAATGGTTGCCGATGTGGAAGAACCAGTTGAGACCGGTCCCGTTCCAGATCGCGTGGTAGACCTTGAGCGGGTTCTTGCCCGTCAGCGCGACGACGAGGCCGCCCATCAAGAACGCGATCAGCGTCGTGATCAGCGGCGCGATCACCCCCGAGACGCCCCCGAACCGCGACGCGAAATGCATCGACGGCGGCGGCGGCACGCCCGGCTGCAGCGGCGCCTGCTCGACCTCGTCCTGCGTGATCGCCAGTTCGATGAGCTCGTCGGCGCGCCGCTCGTCGTCGCTCATGCCGCAGCCTCGCGGTCGCGCCCCCCGCCCGTCATCGCGAAGCCGAGCTCTTCCTCGGTCGCGGTCGGCGGGAACTCGCCGACGATGCGGCCCTCGTAGATGACGAGGATCCGGTCGGAGAGCGAGAGGATCTCCTCGAGCTCGAGCGAGACGAGCAGGATCGCCCGCCCCGCGTCTCGCTGCTCGACGAGGCGGCGGTGGACGAACTCGATCGCGCCGACGTCGAGGCCGCGGGTCGGCTGCGCAGCGATCAGCACCTTCGGATCGCCGTCGATCTCGCGCGCGAGGACGACCTTCTGCTGGTTCCCGCCGGACAGCGCCGCCGCCGGAGTCGACGGCGTGCCACCGCGCACGTCGAACTCCTTCAGGAGCCGGCGGGCGCGAGCGAAGATCGCGCGCAGGTTCAGAAACCCGCGCTCGGAGTTCGGTGGCTTCCGGTAGGCGTGCAGGGCGAGGTTCTCAGCCAGGGTGAACGGCAGCACGAGGCCGCGGCGATGGCGGTCCTCGGGGATGTGGCCGATGCCGGCGTCGAGCGCGTCCTTCGCATGTGCGTCCGTGAGGTCGTGACCGTCGACGATCACGCGGCCGGACCGCACCGCGCGCAGGCCCGCGATCGCGTCGATCAGCTCGGTCTGCCCGTTCGCGTCGACGCCCGCGAGACCGAGGATCTCGCCGCCGCGCACCGAGAGCGACAGGCCGCGCACCGCCTCGAGCCCACGGTCGTCGAACACGACGAGGTCCTCGACCTGCAGCAGCGGGTCGCCCGGATGCGCGGGCTTCTTGTCGACGCGGAGCAGGACCTCGCGCCCGACCATCATGCGCGCGAGGCTCTCCTCCGTCGCGCCGGAGGCCGGGATCGTGTCGACGACGACGCCGCGACGCAGCGTCGTGATGCGGTCGGCGATCTCGAGCACCTCGTTCAGCTTGTGCGAGATGAAGATGATCGACTTCCCCTGCGACTTGAGCGAGCGCAGGATCTCGAACAGCTCCTTCGCCTCCTGCGGCGTGAGCACCGCCGTCGGCTCGTCCAGGATGAGGATCTCGGCGCCGCGGTAGAGCGCCTTCAGGATCTCGACGCGCTGCTGCTGGCCCACGGTGATGCGGTCGACGCGCGCGTCCGGGTCGACGAGCAGCCCGTAGCGGTTCGACAGCTCCTGCACGCGCTTGCGCGCGGCGTCGAAGTCGAGCAGGACGCCGTTACGCCGCGGCTCCGTCGCCAGCACGATGTTCTCGGCGACGGTCATCACCGGGATCAACATGAAGTGCTGGTGCACCATGCCGATGCCGTGCTCGATCGCCGCCTTCGTCGACCCGAGCTCGATCGGCTCGCCGCGCAGCAGGATCTGACCCTCGTCGGGCGTGTACAGCCCGTAGAGGATGTTCATGAGCGTCGACTTGCCGGCGCCGTTCTCGCCGAGCAGCGCATGCACCTCGCTGCTGCGGAGATCGAAGTCGACCTTGTCGTTCGCGAGCACGCCCGGGAACCGCTTCGTGATCCCGCGGAGCTCGAGGAGCGGCGCCACAGCCATCGCGGCGATGTTATCCCTATGGCGCCGGACGGAGGCCGCCCGCCAACTGCTGCGCTGCCGTCCGCGCCCGCACGGCGATGTCGGGTGGAATACGGGCGTCGAGGCGCCGCACGCCGATCGCGCCGCTCGCGGCGTCGAACACGAGATCCTCGCCGCCGCGGTACACACCTGCGACCGCGTCGCGCACGACGGACTCGGCGGGAACCTCGGGGAACTCGAAGTCCGATACGCGCAGGCCGACACGGTTCTGCTGGTGGGCGCCCGCGACCGCCGCATCCGCACATGTGCCGCGGTGCGCCATCACGGCGACCGCGCCGCGGTCGATCGCGCCGAGCGCGGCCTCCTTGCACGCCGCGGGCCGGCCGGGCGACCAGGCACGAAGGATCGTCGTGCCGGGCCGCATCTCCTGCGCGCCGCGCGCGTACGCGGCCGCGAGGGCACGTTCCTGCGGCCCCACCCACGCGACCCGTGCCTCCTGGCCGCCCTGCTCTCCGGCGACGAGACCGGCGACGACGCCTCCGAGCAATGCGACCTGGTGCTCGTCGAGCACGAGCCCCACGAGATTCGGACGGCGGTGTCCGCGGGAGCTTGCGCCGACGAGCGCAAAGTGCGTCGCCGGATGTGCATCGGCCGCGGCCGCGACGGCCGGGGCGTCGGCGACCTGCGCCGACACGACGACGAGCGCGTCGCCTGCGACCTGGTCGAGCGTTCCGTGCTCGGCGATCGCACCCGGCACGTGCACGTCGAGCGGGCCGACCAGGCCGATCCGCAGGCCCGCACGCGGCGGCCGCGGTTTTGCGGGCGCCGCCGTATGGGCGGTCGTGGTCGCCCGGGAGGTGCTCCCGCACCCCGTGCCCAGCGCGCAGAGCAGGGCCAGTGCAAGGACGGGGCGGGCCGCCAAGGCCCGCCCCGTCGAGGAAACCACGTGCTGCCGGCGCCTACTTGACGACGGCGGGGATCCCCTTGATCTTGCCGGCCTTCAGCAGCCTGAACTGCGCTGCGACTGCCGCCTTGATCGCTGCCGGCGCCTTCGGGCTCCACTTGCCGTAGCCGACGCCGTTCACCTTCGCGTCGAAGATGACGTCCTTCCCGCCCTTCAGCTTCCCGGCCTTCGCCGAACTGATCGCGGCGTTCACCGACACGTCGACCTTCTTGAGGGCGCTCGTCAGGACGTGCGAGCCGAGATAGCCCTGGTCGGCGTCGACGCCGATGCCGAAGACCTTCTTCGACCGCGCCGCGTCGAGCACGCCGAGACCGCACTGGCCGGCGACCTGGAACTCGACGACGGAGCCCTGAGCGATCTGGTTGAGCGCCTTCTCCTTGCACTTCGCCTGGACGACGAAGTCCTGGGAGTAGTCGTTCAGCGTCTTGAGGCCCGGGTCGGCCTTCTTCGCCGCGAACTGATAGCCGGCGATGTAGCGGTCGACCGGCGGGATCTTCAGTCCGCCGACCGATCCGACTGCGGTCGCGCCCTTGGACTTCGCCCAGAGGCCTGCCGCGTAGCCGACGAGGTACCCGGCCTCCTGCTCCTTGAACAGCAGGCCCTCCACGTTCTTCGGCTTGTGCTTCATGGACGTGACGTCCACGTCGACGATCGCGAACTTGTTGCTCGGGAACGACGACGCAACTGCGTCCATCGCGTCGGTCATGAGGAACCCGACACCGATGGTGATCCCGGCTCCCGCGCGAACGCACGCCTGAAGATTCGGGATGTAGTCGGCGGGCGACTTCGACTGGATGACGCGACCCTTGACGCCGCTCTTCTCAGCAGTCTGGAGACCAACGAACGCGAGGTGGTTGAACGACTTGTCGTTCAGACCGCCGATGTCGGTGACGAGACACGCGCTGAAAGCGGCCTTGTGCGCAGCCGACGCCGAGCTGCCGCGCATGGCGGCGAACAGGGACGCCAGAAGCACCGTCGCGACTGCAAGCGCCGCGAGCGTGAGCCAACGCTTCCTCACTTGGATGAACCCTCCTATGTGTCTGACCGGGGGGACGTGCGCGCGTAGCCTAGCCCGTCTTACAGACGGGGGCTAGATGATTGAGCTAGTCGAGCGCCGGCGCGTGGACGACGCGCTCGAGGTCGTGCTCGGAGACGAGCACACGCCTCGGCTTCGAGCCCTCGTAGGGCGAGATGATCCCGCGGCGCTCCAGCATGTCGATCAAGCGGCCGGCGCGGGTGTAGCCGACACGGAGCCTCCGCTGGAGCAGCGAGACGCTCGCCGTCTGGGCCGTCACGACGACCTCGATCGCCTTGTCGAGCAGCGGATCCTCGTCCGGGTCGAACTCTCCGTCGTCACTCTCTGCGTCCTCGGCGAACACGACCGGCGCCTCGAGGAAGCTCTCGTCGACCTGCTGCTCCCGCTGCGCCTTCGTCTGCTCGACGATCATCGCGATCTCCTCCTCCGTCACGTACGCGCCCTGCACGCGCTGCAGCCGCGAGGTGCCGAGCGGCTTGAAGAGCATGTCGCCCTGCCCGAGCAGGCTCTCCGCGCCGTTCGAGTCGAGGATCACGCGCGAGTCGGTCTGCGAGGAGACGGCGAACGCGATTCGCGACGGGACGTTCGCCTTGATCATCCCCGTGATCACGTCCACCGACGGGCGCTGCGTGGCGAGGACGAGGTGGATGCCGACCGCCCGCGATTTCTGCGCGAGCCGGATGATCGAGTCCTCGACCTCCTGGGGGCTGACCATCATCAGGTCGGCGAGCTCGTCGATCACGACGAGCAGGTACGGCAGCTCGTCCTCCCCGCGCTTCCTGAACGCGCGGTTCGCCTCCGGCAGGTTGCGCGCGCGCACCTGGCTCAGGCGCTCGTAGCGCCGCTCCATCTCGGTGACCACGTTGAGCAACACCGCCGCGGCCTCCTTCGGGCTGGAGACCACGGGGGTCAGCAGATGCGGGATCTGCTCGTAGTAGTTGAGCTCGATCCGCTTCGGGTCGATCAGGATCAGCCGCGCCTCGTCCGGCGTGGCGCGGAGCAGGATCGACGTGAGGATCGTGTTGATGCAGCCCGACTTCCCCGCGCCGGTCGTGCCGGCGATCAGGATGTGCGGCATCCGCGCCAGGTCGGCCCACACGGCGGCGCCCGAGATGTCCTTGCCCAGCCAGACGCTGAGCGGGCTCGCGGTCGCCGGCAGGTCGCCGTAGATGTCGCCCAGTGTGACGATGCTCGGACTGAGGTTCGGGACCTCGACGCCGACCGCCTGCTTGCCGGGGATCGGCGCGAGGATGCGGATCTCGGTCGTCGCGAGCGCGTAGCTGAGGTCGTCCTTCAGGTTCGCGACCTTCCCGACCTTCGTCCCGGGCGCACGCTGCAGCTCGTAGCGGGTGACGCGCGGCCCCGAGATCTGTCCGATCACCGTCGCCTCGACGCCGAAGTGCGCGAGACACGTCACCAGGGCGTCCGCGATGCGCTGGGTCGCCTCGCCGTTCGGGCCGACGCCGGGCCGCGAGCGGGTCAGCAGCTCGCGACTCGGAAGCTCGTAGTCGGCGACCGGCGCGGGCAGCTCGAAGAGCTGCTCCTGACTCTCGTGCGTCGGCGCCTCGTGGAACGAGTCGGGCTCGGGTCGGACCGAGACCGAGTCCGAGACCAGGTCCGGGTAGTCGTGCTTGACGTCGACTGGGGGTGCCGGCGGAGGCGGCTCAGACGAAAACCCAACTGCTCGAAGCTGGTTCGCTGCGCGAATCAGGTTCGGTTTGGGCCGACGCACACGTTGGTGAGCCTGGTGCATGACGTGGCCGGTGCGGCGGAGGAATGCGCCGAGGCTCGCGCCCGTGAGCAGGAGCACGCCGGCGAGCGTGAGGAGGACGCCGAGGATCGTGGAGCCGGTCGTGCCGAGGCCGAGGGCGACGACGCGCTCGAGCCCCTCGCCGACCAACCCGCCCTCGCCGCTCCCGAGCGTCAGCATCAGGCCGAGCACCGCGACCGCGAGGCCGAGCCGGAACGGGCGTACGTCGACGAGGGCGCTCCTGGCGACGATCAGCCCGCCGAGCGGGACGAGGACGAGCGGCGCGAGGTACGCCGCGCTCCCGACCACGCCGTCGACGAGGCTGGCGACGGGGCCGCCGTTGAAGCCGAACCAGAGGATCGCGGCGAGGAAGACGCCGAAGCCGGCCAGGCCGAGCCCGACGAGCTCCGGATGGTGATGGGCGCGCGCCTTCGTCCTCTTCGACCCGCGGCGCTTCTTGACGCGCGACGGCGTCTTCGGGGACGTCTTATGGGGCCGCTTCTTGCGCGCCATCGCCTGGCAGTTCGCGCTGCGGGTTGTCAGTCCTCCCGCGGGGCGAACGCGGCGCAGGCCATCCCGAAGTAGGTCGGCGCCTCGTACGAGAGGAGCTCCACCTCGAAGCGGCCCGCGAGCGCGCCGTGCAGCACGAGCAGCTGCCAGAAGCTGTCGGCCTTCGCCGCGAAGGCGAACGCGGGATCCCACGCGACGAGGTCGCCGAGCCGGTTGCCGCGGATCAGCTCGACGACCTGGTCGTCGTACTCCTTCGATTCGGCGGCGAAGCCGTACGGGCCGTCGGCCGCATGCCCGTGCCCGTGGTCGGCGCTCGCGACGAACGCAACCCGCCGTCGGCACGTCGCGCGGACGAGGGCCGCGCCGGCCCGCACGTGCTCGTCGTTGGAGAGCGCACGGCACGGCGTGACGACGACCGCAGGCGCGCGGAGGAACCAGAGCGGGATACCGGCGCCCCAGTCGATCGGCATGTTCGAGTCGCCCGCGACCGTCGTGCCGAACGTGATCCCGACCGCGGGCAGCCCATCCTCCTGCAGCTCGCGGACGCAGGCATCCGCGAGCTCGGGCTCGCCCGGGCCCTCGTAGAGCTTCTCGGCGTCCACGAAGGGGTTGACGTGCTCCGACAACGTGCCCGAGCGCACGACGGCGAAGCGATCGTCTACGAGCGTCCCGTGCGGAGTGACGACGATCACCGCGTCGGGGCGCGCGGCCTCGAACCGGCGCGCGAGCTCGTCCATGCCCCGGCGCGTCGGCGCATCCGGCTGCTCGTAGACGAGGCCTCCGTGCGGCGCGATCGCTGCGAAGACGATCAATTGAGCGACGCGATGCGCTCGACGATCAGCTCGGCGAAGCGGTTGCCGTCGATGTCGACGCCGACCTTGGCGTTCGGGTCGCCGAAGTGCTCGCGGTTGCGGTGGTCGACGTTCGTCCGGCCCCAGCTCGGGCCGCCGCTGCAGTCCACCTCGACCACCGCGTCCGCGACGGTCATCAGGCTCGGGTCGATCAGGTGCGCGACGCAGACCGGGTCGTGCATCGGCGAGCCGTCGAGGTCCGGGTACCGCTTCTTGTGGAAGCGCGCGTAGAAGTCCATCAGCTCCGCCACCACCGAGCCGATGCGGCCGGCGCCGCGCATCCGTTCGGTGTGCTCGTCCTTGATCGTCGCCCGGTGTGTGACGTCGAGCCCGACCATCGTCGTGTCGAGCCCCTCGAGGAACACGCGCTGAGCGGCCTCCGGGTCGGCCCAGATGTTGAATTCGGCGGCGGGCGTCCGGTTGCCCTCGCCGATCGCACCGCCCATCAGCACGATGCGCTCCGGGCGAATGTCGGGATGCAGCGCGAAGAGCAGCCCGACGTTCGTCAGCGGTCCGGTCGGAACGAGCGTGATGCGGCCGTCGCGCGCGCGAATCTCCCGTGCCAGGTACTCGACCGCGTGCTCGTCCTGCTCGCGGGTCGTCGGCTGCGGCAGATCGGGACCGTCCAGACCGCTCTCGCCGTGCACGTGTGGGGCGACGTCCTGCTTCCGGAGGAACGGCCTGTCGGCACCGCGGTACACCGGAATGTCGGTGCGTCCGGCGAGCTCGAGCACCCGGAGCGCGTTGTTCGTCGTCTTGTCGACCGTCTGGTTTCCGGCCACGGTCGTGACGCCGACGAGCTCGACCTCCGGCGACGCGACGGCCAGCAGGAGCGCGATCGCGTCGTCGTGGCCGGGATCGCAATCGATGATGATCGGCGTCGGCGTCACGAGGCGAGTATCGCGTCAACCTGCGACGCGGTGGGCAGGGAAGGTTGCGCGCCGAGTCGCGACGCCGCGAGCGCGCCGGCCGCACACGCGCGGCGCAATGCTTCGCCGCGCGGCCGTCCCTCGAGCAGCGAGACGACGAGGCAGGCCGCGAACGCGTCCCCTGCCGCGGTGCCGTCGACCACGTCGACCGGCGGAGGTGCTGCGCGCGCCACCTCCTCCCCGCCCTCGAACAGCGCCGCGCCGTCCGCGCCGTACGTCACCGCGACGAGCTTCCCGCGCGAGACGACCTCGTGCTCGAGGCGGTTCACGATCAGCAGATCCGGCTCGATGCCGATCGGCCGCGCGGGCGCGGCGTTCAGCGCGAAGAAGTCCGCGTTGCGTGCGGCCGCGTACACGACCTCGTCCGGCACTTCGAGCTGGCACAAGACCGCTCCACCGGGCGAGGTCGGGGCGACGTGCGCATTCGCACCGGGCACGACCACGATCTGGTTTTCGCCGCCCGCCGCGACGAGGATCAGCGCGATGCCGGTCGTGGCCGCGCGCCCCAGCTCCAGCTCGACCCCGGCCGCGCGCAGCGCGACAACGGCCTCTTCGCCGAAGGTGTCGTCGCCGATCGCGCCGATCATCCGCACCTGCGCCCCGAGCCGCGCAGCGGCGACCGCCTGGTTGGCGCCCTTGCCGCCCGGGAAGCGTTCGAAGCCGCCGCCGGTCAATGTCTCCCCGGGCCGCGGAAGGCGCGCCACACGCGCGACCAGGTCCAGGTTGATCGACCCGACGACGGTGAGAAAGGGCACGGAGCGAGCCTACTCAGACGACGAGGGGGCGCCGGTTGCCCGGCGCCCCCTCGGGGCATGCTGGTCGTTCGTCGAACGGTTAGGCCGTTGCAGCCATCGGTTCCGCGAGCAGGCCGTGCAGCTGTGCCCAGCGGCTCGCCTCGGTGCGATTTGCCACATCGAGCTTCCGATAGATGTTCGAAAGGTGGAACTTGACCGTCTGCTCGGTCACCCAGAGCATGCGGGCGAGCTCTCCGTTCGAATGGCCCTCGGCGACGAGTTGCAGAATCTCGAGCTCACGCTTCGTGAGTCCCGGCTGATCCTGCGCCGCCTGCTGCCTGATCGACGTCACGTTCGCCGACACCGCCTGTGAATGCGCGAAGAACACCGACACATCGAATGCCTGTCGGATTGCCGACGCGAGATCATCGGGGTGTGCCGACTTGAAGACATACGCCACCGCGCCGGCCGCGAATGCGGCATCGACGGCGCTCGCCTCGTGCGCGTTGGAGAGCACGATCACCTTCAGGCTCGGATGAATCTCCCGTGCGCGACGCATCAAGTCGAGGCGACGTCCGTCCCCCGAATTGTCGGCCGGCTCGAGCAAGAGCACATCAGGCCGGTGGCTGTCGATCAGTTCGAGCGTGCGTGCAACGCTCGTGGTCTTGCCCTCGACCTTGACTTGCAGCCTTGCCAGAACAGCCTCTACCGCATCCAGCCAAAGAGGGTGTTCGTCCAGTACTACCGCAGTACGTTCCACAACATTGCCGCCCTTCTGTTTCCCCTGTTTCCCCTAACCCCTCATGCAAGACTGTTCTTATCCCATCGTTTGGCTCATGTAAAGCACTACTAGCCTGATGGAATCTCCACCTACCTGTTCGGTTGGGCATCTCCCTCGCCCTAAGGGAGGCTCGCGAATCAGATGGATCGGGAACCGGTCTAGTTGCCGCGGATGGCGACGACATTCGGGAGCCGCCGGGCGGGAGCGCTGACCACCTCGGCCGAGCCGGCGCGGTCCAGCGAGCGCTGGAGCGCCTCCAGGACGGCCACGACCCGCACCGCGAGGCTTCCCTCGGACTCGAGCGGACGGCCTCTGCGGACTGCGGCGAGGAACGTCTCGCACATGGCCTGCAGGGGGTCGTCGGCGGGGATCGCCGGGGAGAGGACGCTGCCGTCCCCCTCGACGCGCAGGGAAGGCCCGTATCCCGGCGAGCGGGGCGGGACGACCGCCCGGTCGTGGATCGTGAGCGCCCGCTCGACTGCAAGCTCGTCGAAGACCGCCATCTGGCGCGAGCCGACGAGGACCAGGCGCCGCACGGTCTGCGGGTCGAGCGAGGAGAGGTGGAGGTGGACAGTGACGCCGGTCGCGAAGCGGAGGAAGCAGAACGCGACGTCCCCGACCCCCGGCCGGACATAGCTTTCCCCCCAGCACGAGACGTCGACGGGGGTGTCGTCGAGGAGATAGAGCACCGAGGCGAGGTCCTGGACGCCGAGGTTCCAGAGCGCGCTCCCCTCCCGCCGCGCGCGGCTCAGGTCCTGCCGGTTCGCGTAGAGATAAAAGGTCTCTCCCATCCGCCCCGTCTCGAGGATCTCCTTCAGCTTGCGGAGCCCGGGTGGAAGAGAAGCGCGTGCGCCGTCAGCAGGCACCGCGAGCGCTCGCGCGCGAGATCCATCAGCGAGAGCGCGTCGTCGGCGGTCCGGGCGA
>JABFWJ010000490.1 GCA_013362295.1 Thermoleophilia bacterium | reverse complement strand
GCGCGGACGTTCGCCGCCGCCAGCCCGAGCCCCGTGCCGACCGTGCCGGCGAGGGTGACGAGCACGGCCGCTGCGATCACGTCGACGCGCTGAGGCTGCCACGGCATGGCACCAAGGTAGACACCGATTCTCAGGACGGCGTCATCCGAACGGACGATTTGGGCGTACAGTGGACCGGTGCGGAAACCGGCCCTCCTCGTCCTGCTCGGGGCTGCCGCGCTCGCGATCCTCGTCGCGCACGGCGGCGCGGCATCCGGCCCGACGTACAACCGCGACGTCGCGCCGATCCTTGATTCGAAATGTGCTTCATGCCACCGCCTGGGCGGGATCGCGCCGTTCTCGCTGACGACGGCCGGCGAGGCCAAGGCGCATGCCGCCGGGATCGTCCGCATGACGAGGGTCGGCCTGATGCCGCCGTGGATGCCCGGCAGCGATTCGGCGGCGATCATCGGCCGCGAGCGGCGGCGCCTGACCGAGGCGGAGCTGTCGACGCTCGCCGCGTGGGCGGCGAACGGCGCGCCTGCGGGGAATTCAGCCGACCGCCGTTCGCGCCCTGCGCGGGACGCCGGGCTCTCCGGCCCCGGTCGCACGCTCACGCTCGCTCCGCGGAAGGCGTACGTCCCGCATGCGCCGGGCGGCGGGATCGACGACTACCACTGCTTCGTGCTCGACCCGAAGCTCACGCAGGACGCGTTCGTCACCGCCGCGCTGATCAAGCCGCAGCGGACCGGGATCGTCCACCACGTGATCCTCTACGAGGCGGCTGGGCCCCAGGCGGCAGCGGCCGTGCAGATGAATGCGGCGAGCGGCGGAAAGGGCTGGACGTGTTTCGGCGGCCCCGGACTGCCCTTCGACCTCTCGGATTCTTCGTCCGTCTCGCGGCTCGGCCAGCCGCCTTGGATCGCGGCGTGGGTGCCCGGCCACACGACGAACGCCCTGCCGAACGGGACCGGCGTGCTGCTGCACCGGGGCGCGAAGATCGTGATGCAGGTGCACTACAACCTGATCGCCGCGTCCGGACCCGACCGCTCGCAGGCGCAGCTTCGGCTGCGGCCGGCGACGACCCCGTTGACGAGGCTGGAGACGCAGCTGATCGCGGCCCCCGTCGAGCTGCCGTGCCCGGCGGGCGTCAGCGGCCCTCAGTGCAGCCGCCAGCACACGCTGCAGGACGAGGTGAACAAGTACGGCGCGGAAGCGGCCTTCGTCCCGGCCGCGCTCTTGAAGCTCTGCGACCACACGCTCGCGGACTATCCGCAGTCGGTCGGCGCGGGCACCGCGATCCCCACGACGTGCGACCGGGCGGTCACGCAGCCGGAGACGATCTACGGCGTCGCCGGCCACATGCATCTTCGCGGCCGCGACATCTCCGTCGTGCTGGATCCGGGGACGGCGAAGGAGCAGACGCTGCTGCACATCCCCGCCTGGGTCTTCCACTGGCAGGACGTCTACTACCTGCGGCAGCCCGTCGCCGTCGGCCCGGGCGACACGATTCGCGTCCGCTGCTCGTTCGACAACTCCAAGGACGGCCAGCCGATCGTCGGCGCGAAGCAGCTGACACCGCGCTACGTGCTCTGGGGCGAGGGAACGACCGACGAGATGTGCCTCGGCATGCTGTCGGTCGCGACCGGCTGAAGGCTCGAATCTGGTTCGGCTCCGCCAGAGCACCACCCAATCTGATTCGCGACGCGAACCAGATTGGAGCCTTTCGGTCTATGCGGCGCTGATCGCGCGCAGCTTGTTCAGTGCGTCGAGCGCGGCGACCTTGTAGGCCTCGGCGAACGTCGGGTAGTTGAAGACCGAGTCGACGAGGTAGTCGATCGTTCCGCCGAGGCCCATGACCGCCTGGCCGATGTGCACGACCTCGGTTGCTCCCGCGCCGAAGGCGTGCACCCCGAGCAGCTTGCGGTCGTCCGGCGAGACGAGGAGCTTCACGAGCCCGTGGCTCTCGCCGAGGATCTGGCCGCGTGCGAGCTCTCGGTAGTGCGAGATGCCGACCTCGTAGGGGATCAGAGCCTCGGTCAGCTCCGTCTCGGTCTTGCCGACGTAGCTGATCTCCGGGATCGAGTAGATGCCGATCGGGAGCAGTGCCTCCGCGCCGGAGGTCGGCACGTCGAAGATGTCGCACGCCGCGAGGCGCCCCTGCTCCGCGGAGGCGGACGCGAGGCTCGGGAAACCGACGACGTCGCCGACGGCGTAGATGTGCGGAACGGCGGTGCGGTACGACTCGTCGACGGCGATCCGCCCGCGCGTGTCCGCTTCGAGACCGGCGTTCGCGAGCTCGAGGTCGGCGACGGCGCCCACGCGGCCGGCCGAGTAGAAGACGACGTCAGCCGGCAGCAGCTTCCCGCTCGCGAGCGTCGTCAGGGTTCCGCTGCCGCGTTCCTCCACTCGTACGACGCGCTCGCCGAACCGGAAGACGACGTTCAGCTCGCGTAGGTGGTAGCGGAGGCCCTCGACGATCTCGGGGTCGCAGAAGTCGAGCATCGTCGGTCGCGCGTCGACGACGGTCACCTTGGAGCCCAACGCGGCGAACATCGACGCGAACTCGATGCCGATCACCCCGGCGCCGACGACGACGATCGTGCCGGGGAGCTTGGCGAGACGGAGCACGACGTCGTCCGAGTCGAGGATCGTCGTCTTGTTGAAGTCGATCTCGGGCGGATGGGCCGGTACCGACCCGGTCGCGATCACGATGTGCGTCGCCGTCACACGACGGGTCGCGCTGTCGCGCCCGTCGATCTCGAGCTGGTGCTGGTCGACGAACCGTGCACACCCGTCGAGCACGGTCACGTGGTTCCTGCGCAGCTGGTCGCGGATGATGTCGCGCTCGCGCTCGACGACGTGCCGCGTGCGCAGCGCGATGTCCTCGATCGAGACGACCTCCTTCAGCCGGTAGCTCTGGCCGTAGATCGCGCGTTGGTTGAGGCCCGTCAGGTAGAGGATCGCCTCGCGAATCGTCTTCGATGGGATCGTGCCGGTGTTCACGCATGCGCCGCCGAGCGCCACGTGCCGCTCGACGAGTGCGACGTTGCGGCCGAGCTTCGCGCCCTGGATCGCGGCCTTCTGCCCGGCCGGGCCCGATCCCACGACGACGAGGTCGTACTCCATGGTCCGAGGATGTCACACTCGACGCGAAAAACCTGGAATCTGGTTCGGCTGCGCCGAATCAGGTTCCGCACGAGAGAACCGAATCTGATTCGCGAAGCGAACCAGATTCGAGCAGTTCGGATCTTCAGGCGCGCAGCTTCTCGCGGACGCGCTCGTTGACGACGCGCGGGTCGGCCTTGCCGCCGGTCTCCTTCATCACCTGGCCGACGAAGAAGCCGAGCAGGCCCTGCTTGCCGCCGCGGAACTGCTCGGCCTGGCCCGGGTTTGCGTCGATGATCCGTTCGATGATCGGGTCGAGCTCGGCCGCGTCCCCGACGACCTTCTGCTCGAGGTAGGGCGCGGCGGTGAAGCCGGCGTCCCCGGTCTTCGCGAGCGCCTCGTCGAACGCGGCGCGCGGGATCTCGGCGCGCGCCGACACGAGCTTTGCCAGCTCTGCGGCGTTCACGGCGCTCGGTGCGATGCCGGTTGCGACGAACTGGTTCGCGAGCACGTTCGCCGCCTCCTTGGGCTCGGCGCCGGCCGCGACGACGTCCGCCCACAGCCGGTCGAGCCCGCCCGTGACGAGCACGTCCGCGTCGTAGAACGACAGGGTGTCCGCGATCCGCTTGATGCGCGCGCCCGGCAGCTCGCCGATCTCGCCGCGCAGCCGCTCGACGACGTCGACGGGTGGGTGCACCGGCACGAGATCCGGGTCGGGGAAGTAGCGGTAGTCCTGCGCCTCTTCCTTCGAGCGCATCGGGGGCGACTCCTCGTGCGCCGGATCGAAATGCAGCGTCTCCTGCTCGACGATGCCGCCCTGCTCGTAGACGCGGATCTGGCGCGCGATCTCGCGCTCGATCCCCTTCGCTGCGAAGTTGAACGAGTTCATGTTCTTCAACTCGGTCCGCGTGCGCAGCTCGTCCGAGCCCGCGGGGCGTACGGACACGTTCACGTCGAAGCGCATCGAGCCCTTCTCGAGCTCGGCGTCGGACAGGTCGAGCTCGACCACCGTCTGCCGGAGGAGCTGCAGGAAGCGCTTCGCCGACTCGGCGTCGTGCAGGTCCGGCTCCGTGACGATCTCGACGAGTGGGGTGCCGCCCCGGTTGAAGTCGACGAGCGTCGCGGTGGCCCCGTGGATGCGGCCGGACGCCGCAACGTGCACGTTCTTCGCCGCGTCCTCCTCGA
Organism: Thermoleophilia bacterium; assembly: GCA_013362295.1. Taxonomy (GTDB): domain Bacteria; phylum Actinomycetota; class Thermoleophilia; order Gaiellales; family Gaiellaceae; genus PALSA-600. The sequence goes on along the minus strand of JABFWJ010000490.1, from coordinate 3,034 downwards.
GGTGAGCGCGGGTGATGCCGACGGTGATGTCCCCGTTCTCGGTCGGAACGGCGAGCTTCCCGCGTGCGCAGAGCGGCTCGTCGTACTGGCTGATCTGGTAGGCCTTCGGCAGATCGGGATAGAAGTAGTTCTTGCGGTGGAACACCGCCCGTTCCGCGATCTCGCAGTCGAGCGCGAGGCCGAGCTTGATGCACTCCTCGACCGCGCGCCTGTTCGCGACGGGCAGGGCGCCCGGAAACGCGAGGCAGACAGGGCAGGTCTGGGTGTTCGGCTCCCCGCCGAACCCGTTCGGACACCGGCAGAACATCTTCGTGCGCGTCTTCAGCTGCACATGGATCTCCAGCCCGATCACGGCCTCCCAGTTGCTCATCTGAGGCGCTCCGGGACGCTGTCGAAGCCGAGCGCGCGTTCGAGCGCGTGCCCGGCGCGGAAGAGCGTGTTCTCGGAGAACTGCGGGCCGATCAGCTGCAGGCCGACCGGCAGCCCCTCGGACAGGCCGCACGGGATGTTGAGCCCGGGCAGGCCCGCCATGCACGACGGGATCGTCAGCAGGTCGTTGAGGTACATCGCGAGCGGGTTGTCGACCTTCTCGCCGATCTTGAACGCGACGGTCGGGCTGGTGGGCGACACGATCAGATCGAACGACTCGAACACATCGGCGTGCTCGCGCCGAATCACCGTGCGCACCTTCTGCGCGGTGCCGTAGTAGGCGTCGTAGTAGCCGGACGACAGTGCGTACGTTCCGATCATGATGCGCCGCTTCGGCTCGTCGCCGAAGCCGTCGTGGCGCGTCTGCATCAGCATCTCGCGGAAGTCGGCGGCGTCGCTGCGCAGCCCGTAGCGGACGCCGTCGTAGCGTCCGAGGTTCGACGACGCCTCCGCCGGCGCGACGAGGTAGTAACAGGCGACGCCGTACTCGACGGAGCGCGGCAGCGAGCACTCCCCCACCTCTGCGCCCAGCGACTCGGCGAGCTCGATCGCCCGCCGCACCGCGGCGCTCACACCCGGCTCGATCCCCTCCGCCTCGTTCATCTCCTTCGGCACGCCGATGCGCACGCCCGTCAGGTCCTCGGCTCCCGGGAGCTCGACCGTCGGGACCTCGACGGTGGTCGAGTCGTTCTCGTCACGACCGGCGATGATCGAATAGAGGAAGGCGCAGTCGCGCACGGTCTTCGCCACGGGGCCGACCTGGTCGAGCGAGGATGCGAAGGCGACGACGCCGTACCGCGAGACGGTGCCGTACGTCGGGCGCAGACCGACGTTCCCGCACAGCGCGGACGGCTGCTTGATCGAGCCGCCCGTGTCGGAGCCGAGTGCCCACGGCGCGAGGCCGCCGGTCACGGCCGCGGCCGAACCGCCGCCCGAGCCGCCGGGCACGCGCGTCGGGTCCCACGGGTTGCGCGACGGACCGAAGGCCGAGTTCTCCGTCGACGAGCCCATCGCGAACTCGTCGGTGTTCGTCTTGCCGAGGAGGCGCAGCCCGCGCTGCTTGCAGCGCGACGCCACGGTCGAGTCGAACACCGGCACGTAGCCCTCGAGAATCTTCGAGCCGGCGGTCGTCGGCACGCCCTTGGTGCCGATCACGTCCTTGATCGCAATCGGTATGCCGTCGCCGCCGGGGTCGTCGCAGCGGTGGAGGTACGCGTGCAGATCGTCCTCGCGCCCCGCATAGGCCGCGAACAGCTCGGCGCCCGAGATCTCCCTCCCGTCCACGAGCCTCCACGCCTCCTCGGCCGTCAATCTGAGCGTGTCGATCATGCCGGCGGCACCCGGAAGTAGCCGTCGTCGCGGTCGGGCGCGTTCGCGAAGACCTCGTCGAGCGTCAGCGACGGCCGCGGCTCGTCCTCGGCCCACGTGTTCGCGATCTCGAGTGGGTGCGCGGTCGGAGGAACGTCGGACAGGTCGAGCTGCGAGACCTTCGAGATCGCCTCGATGATCTCCGACAGCTGCTCCTGGAACCGACCCACCTCCTCGTCGGTCAGCTCGAGCCGCGCGAGCCGCGCGACGTGCAGCACTTCGTCCCTCGAGATTCCTGCCACGACTCCTCCTACATACGCGAGAGGCTCCTTTCGGAGCCTCTCGCACAATTCGGTTCCGAAAAAGGTCTAGAGCGCCGAAACGTTCGCCGCCTGCAGGCCCTTGTCGCCCTGCACGACTTCGAACGAGACGCGCTGACCCTCGGTCAGCGACTTGTAGCCCTCACCGGCGATCGCGGAGAAGTGGACGAACACGTCCGCCTCGCCGTTGCCACGCTCGATGAAGCCGTAGCCCTTTTCGTTCGAGAACCACTTGACCGTACCTTCAGCCACTTGCGACTACTCCTTGCTGGATGACTACAAGACCGCCGACGCTAGACCGACGGAGCGCGCGGAACACTAGCGAATTACCCCGGATATGCAAGCTCCCCTCTCCGGTACCGCGCGCATCGCACCGCATTCTGCAGCAGGCACGCGATCGTCATCGGCCCAACCCCTCCCGGCACGGGAGTCATGTAGGCGGCGATATCAATCGCGCCGGGGTCGACGTCGCCGACAAGACCTGCGTCCGTCCTGTTCATCCCGACATCGACGACGACCGAGCGCTCCTTGACCATGTCCGGCGAGACGAGCGCCGGGACGCCGACCGCGGCGACCAGGACGTCGGCCTCGAGCGTGTGCTGCGCCAGGTCCTTGGTGTGCGAGTGGCAGAGCGTCACGGTCGCGTTCGCCTGCTGAAGAAGGTGCATCACCGGCTTGCCGACGATCGCGCTGCGGCCGATGACGACGGCGCGCGCGCCGTCCAGCTCGATGCGGTGCTCCGCGAGGAGCGCGAGCACACCGATGGGCGTCGCCGAGACGAGCGCCGGACGGCCGAGGTAGAGCTCACCCGCGTTCAGCGGATGGAATCCGTCGACGTCCTTCGACGGAGCGACCGCGCGGATGATGCGCGCCTCGTCGATCTGCGGCGGGAGCGGCAGCTGGACGAGGATCGCGTCGACCTTGTCAGACGCGTTCAGCTCGTCGAGCTTCGCGAGCAGCTCGTCCTGCGTCGTCTC